>NZ_VPEE01000172.1:0-1079 GCF_013417345.1 Acinetobacter sp. YH16032
ATTAATTTTAAAATAAAAATCAATAAGTTGGAGTTACTGTAATCGTGTCAGAGTATTGCCCAGTACTACTGATGGGTTGAGCTGGAACCGTTGCATATACAGGTATATTATGATTATCTACAGAGTAAAAGGTATTACCTTGCCAAGGTTGATCATCGTGTGCGTTCCTAGAAAGGTTGTATCGGATATAGTTTCCTAAAGCATTTCTCATTCTTCTTTGTGTGCCCTGCGCATTGATGCCATTATTTAAACTGACTTGCATAATAGTGCCAACGGGACAGGCTAACTGTATATTTCCTGAGCTTATTAACGGTGTCTTCAGTTGGTCAACCGCACCAAAGTTAATATCTGTTGCCGACTGAATTAAGCAACTATTTTCATAATATGAGTTAACAATTAAATTATTATTACCAGTATTCGAATTTGCAAGGGCTTCTGTATCCGTTGGTACTTCTGATCCAACCTTGTATGCAGAATAAAGTTTCAATCCAATACTATTCGTTTGATAGTATGCTGCTGGTACGTTCTGTCCAGGCAACACCTGACCATATAGTTTAAGCCGAGTACTGACATTTCCAGTTCCTGCTTCAAACTGGAAAGTTTGGCATTGTGCTTGGTTTTTACGTTCTGAATCAGGAATCTTAAATGTTCTTGCTGCATCAGAATATAATTCATAATTGAGTAATGCTCTTACAGGATTATAAATAATCATACTTCGAGGAGTACTACCTGCGGGATCAAAACTATCAGCCACTAAACATAGCTTATACGTTACAGGCTGGTTTGAATTAAAGTAACAGTCAGCAATAACATCTGTTGAAACAAGTGCTGAGCCTTGAGCATTTGATGTTCCTAAACTTAACGTTGCAGACTGCCCTAACCAACAGCTACTAGCATAAGCAGGTAAACAAAAAAGAATAGATACTAGTAAGAATAAACTTGCATAAATAAAATATTTCGTTGAATCACTCATTTTAAACAAGTCATTGCAGTTTATTGACATACCATTCGCCCCAAATCACTAAAACCTTTTAATGTTGTAAGTTCAGGCAGTATCACTCGGCACTGCTTAAGTTGAT
>NZ_VPEE01000173.1:0-1065 GCF_013417345.1 Acinetobacter sp. YH16032
GCAAAAAGATCAGTTTATTTGCAGCGCAAGAAGGGGCACGACTCTATGCAGGCAAAGGCAAGATCGAGATTCAAGCTCAAGGGGATGGTGCTGATCTGATTGCTAGAAAGGGTGTGCAGATTATTTCGACCGAAGATACGATTTATATCACCAGTCCCAATGAAATTAATCTAACTGCAGGCGGCTCTCAAGTGAAACTAAATGGTTCAGGGGTATTCCCAACCACAGGAGGCAAGTTTGAGGCGAAAGCGGGGCAACATAAGTTTACTTCACCAGCCTCGGTTAATCTTCCTGCATTAAATTTACCTGATTGTTCAGCGAAGCAAGGTCAAGCTGCAGAGTTGGGTTCTGCCAAGGTGATTTTATAATGTTCTCATTAACTAGCGTGGAACAGGATAAGCCTTTCACTATAGAACAAATTGCAAATAATATGCAGAAGGTTTTTGATCAGACACATCGATTGGTGATATTGGTTGATACAACTTTAGAACCAGATACGTTTGACCAGCTCAAGGCTGAAGTAGGTAAGGAGCATATTGTTAATGTACCACTTGCTAAGGGACAAAAAGCTGATAATACGCCTGTGTTCTTTATAGAAATTAAAGAACAAAGTGTTTTTGATAAAGTGAAGCTTCAATTAGTAGAAAGAATAAGTTTACATTATAACTATGATAATAGTGCATATTTGGTTTGTGGCTTCGGTTCATCAAAACTAGATAACGAAACATTAAATGATAGATTTAAAAAAAGCTTAGTATTGAGTGACCAAAAGTCTGAATTTTTGTTTAGATGGTATGACCCGAGAGTATTAATTTATTTAGATGCAATTTTTTCTGAACATCAACTTAATAGCCTATTGGGAATTTTTGATCATTGGCATTTTATACATCCGATAGGGTATTTTGAGTGGATAAAAAAAAATAACGAAGTATTTGTTAAAAAGGCTTTGTTGCACAAACCTAGCATCAAAAGCTTATTCAGCAATATAATTTCAAAATGAATAAGCCTGCCTCTAAAATCTACCGTACAACCAATTGGTCATCCTATAACCGCGCCTTAATTAAC
>NZ_VPEE01000174.1:0-1052 GCF_013417345.1 Acinetobacter sp. YH16032
TTACGGTGGTCCAGGTTTTTAAAATTATCTGGTTTTATTCAGGCCTTACAGAGCGAGTGTCTACGAGCGAACAGACACAATTAAAATTTTCGCCATTTTTTTCCCTGATTACAAACTCCCCTTTGCTGCTGAGACTGAGATACAGAGCATCCCGGAGGGTGCGAACAGATTTAATTTGCATCTAGGTCGAGCGAAGCGAGTATAAAAAACTTATGAGCGAAGCGAATTCCGAGTTGCTTTTGCTTTTTTTGAAGTTATCACGAGATTAACCCAAAAATTGCCCCTTCGAACTGAGCGTAAGCGAAGTTCAATAGAGTTTGAGCGTAGCGAAAACATAGGGCAATTTTTTCTTCCTTAGGTTTTTAATTAATTTTTATATTTTTAATGCTTTTAAATCCATTGGAAAGCTTTTTACATAAGGGTTATAGAGCTTATAAGACTACAATTCCTTTGTTATAAACTACATCTAAATCAGATGTAGTCTTATAGAATCTATTTTTAAAAAATATCAGTAGGACAAAATCAAATTTTTAGAGAGCGTTCAAAATTCTGTGTCAGCCGAATTGGCTAGAGTTTAATTATATCATCGAGCCTGCCTTCAAAGTAAATCGATAACTGTGTGATGGTTTGCCCCCAGTTTGTCACCGGCATTGTCCATTTTTCAGAAGCCTGTTGAATGCCAATATACAGCAATTTCAGCAGGCTATTTTCATTCGGGAAAGCCCCCTTGGTTTTGGTCAGTTTTCTGAATTGGCGATGTACTGCTTCAACCGCATTGGTGGTATAAATTGGCTTCCTAACCGCTTTCGGATATTTGAAATAGGCACTGAGTAAATGCCATTTTTCACGCCATGAACGAATGACTTTCTCGTATTTATCCCCCCATTTGGCTTCCAGCTCATCTAGCGCCATTTCAGCTGCCTGCTTGGTATCTGCTCGGTAAACAGGCTTCAGATCAGCCATAAAGGCTTTTTGATCCTTACTGGCCACATAACGCAAGCTATTGCGGATTTGGTGAATAATACATAACTGCACTTCTGTCTGCGGAAATA
>NZ_VPEE01000175.1:0-1050 GCF_013417345.1 Acinetobacter sp. YH16032
AAATCAACTTGAAACTATGCAACGACAATTCGCAGAACCAAAAACCAATACAACGCCATCTGACGCTCTAAAATCACCACAGGCAGAATCAACGGTAGACGAAAAAGAGGACGTCATAGCTATGCCTCCTAAGGAATCAGAGGTCATCGGGAATAAACGTATTCCTGTCCCTGAACATATTGAGCCAGAACTAGAAAAAAGGGGGTTCTGGAGCCGTTTTTTTAAACCTTATGGCTAATATAAAACAACAATTAGTTGTAAATTAGTTGCAAATTAGTTGATATAATAACTTATGCTTTTGGAGATAAGTTATGTCTGTTCAAGAACGCTTAAATAAATCTACAGTCCAATTTCTTAAGATTGCACATCATGTTGTATTCGCCAGGAAACGCTATGAAAACGGCAGACAAATAGTAGTTTCCCTGATTTATATTGCACAAGATGCACACCCCATAGCGGCAATCACAGGAACAGAGCGATTTTGGGATTGTCACGACATCAGTAAGGCAACACGATCAATTAGACGACACAATAAAAACTGTCTAATCCTGGATCGCAGAGACTTCATTTTTGAGAAAACGGAAGACCTAAGAGGCTTCAATGGCATCCATTGATTATTCGCCAAAGCTAAACAAACCCGTGGAACATTGTTTATTTATTGATCGTGGAACATGAAAAATCACTAAAACAGCCTGAGCGTGACTGCTTATGCTGTTTTTACATCCATAAGACATTGTTTTAAAATGGTTTTTACAAAACGTTTCGTATAAGGTGTATTATGTTAATTTTAGAGAAATTCAATAATGCAAAAATATAAATCAAAAATAGATTGGTGGCTGATTATAGTTTTGACAGGAAGTTCTTTACTGCTTTTAACCTTAGTCTATAGTAATTTTGATAGCCAAAATTTACATGCAAATATAATTTTTTCCGTCCTTTTAAGTTCTTTAGCTCTAGTGGTTTGGTTACCCATTCCAACCACATACTATGTTGTAGACAGTGAGATATTAAAGATACACAGCATATTCTTAAAGTGGGAAATTCCATTGA
>NZ_VPEE01000176.1:0-1046 GCF_013417345.1 Acinetobacter sp. YH16032
TGCCTAAAAGCTCTAAAACATTAAGATTTGAAACAGACATGAGGATCTCCCAAATAGATCGTTGTGTTTAGCTGAAACAAAGGATTGCAGTCCGATGTTTCAGCGATTAAATACGCCCCTGACGAACAGAACGAAGCATAAAAAGTTTAATTTCACGACTAGAATTAGAATGAGATTTTTTACAAAGCTTATCAAATTCAGACTTTAAGAGACTGTTAACCTTAAAATTCATAGTCGTATCCAAATTAGAAAGAGATTGCTCAATCTCTTCAACAAGTAATCTTTTATGATCAACACTTGCTTGCATACGTTTTAAGTTATCTAAAGCGTCATTGTCATCCAAATCATTCACCTAGTAGTTACTTAGGAAGTACTGAGAAATTACCAAGTAATTACTTTAAAGGCAAGTTATATTTTTATTAAAATTATAAGTTATTGTTTTTATTAGAACAGAATGCATCTTTTCCTAAATATAGGACTAGAGTCCACCATTAGAAAACGTGGACTCTTTCAAGCAGTAGTCGCGGCGGAACAAGTTCCTGCCTGCGCCTACTACTACCTACCACTTAACCAGTATTAATACCAAAAGCTCGAACAGCGATAGCCATTAACTTAATTGAAGTACAGGCAGCAGAAGTAGCAAGAATAATTGACATAGCATGTGGGAAATCTAAATAAGCAACAAACTCACCAACTGGACCACCAACAGAAGAAAGCGAAGATAATTGAGAAAGAATGGCAGACTCAATGCGATGTATGACAGGGAGAACAGTATTATTTAAAAAAGCATAAGTAAGACCTGCAACCGTAACACCTACAACAAGCTTGCCAACAACACTAAGAACAACTCTAGAAAGAATCATCAAAGGAATATTTATAGCCATAAAAAAACCTATTTTTGTATTAAAAATTTATAGGTAAATTATATCAAATTTCTATTTATATATTTGTTTTTTAACAATTTTAATAGTAAGTGATTTTATCATTATGGTGGGAGTTGGAGAAGATCAGGGAATACTCACCCTAGAGCACTAAAAGCACCCTAA
>NZ_VPEE01000177.1:0-1039 GCF_013417345.1 Acinetobacter sp. YH16032
GGCTTTGTTGCATAAAGGTTTGAAAGGCTGAGCTCCCTTAAGCTACTCAAATTTAAGAGACAACTTGGGTATGAGGACGACCTAATTCTGTGAATTTATTCAAGACTGCCATGCGTGCATGGATCTCATTCACCTGACTTGGAAAACTCCGCGCTGTTAATTTATCGCCTAATAATTTGATGCAATGCATCTTGGTTTCAACCAAACTTCGACGGTGATAACCAGACCACTTTTTCCAAAGCGATCTGCCTAGCCGTTTGACTGTCTTTAATAATTCGTTCCGCTCTATAGACCTCGCTTGCTGATCCTTCCAAGGCTTTGCATTCTTTCTAGGTGGAATGATCGCATGTGCATCTCGATCTAAAATGACTTGTCGGCAGTGCTTTGTGTCATAAGCACCATCTGTATAAACAGAATCAATTGGTTCATCCAAGGGAATTTGAGCAAGTAAATCTTCGAGTACTTGAGAATCACTGACATTATTTGTGGTGAGTTGTACTGCACGTATTTGCAGGGTTTTAGCATCTATAGCAATGTGAAGCTTACGCCATTGGCGACGATATTCAGCCCCATGTTTCTTGCGTTTCCATTCACCTTCACCAAGAAACTTCAAACCAGTAGAGTCTACGAGCAGATGCAGTCCATCACTACTTTTTTGATAGCTAATCGCAATATCAATATGCTTTTGTCTACGACAAAGGGTGGAATAATCCGGAGCTGTCCAATCTAATCCAGAGAGTTTAATCAGACTTTGAACAAAACCTGTGACCATACGTAAAGAGAGTCGGAATAGTAATTTGATCATTAAGCAGCATTGAATCGCTGTATCGGAGTAGGTTTGATTTCGACCTTGCTTGCCTTGTGATTGTGCATACCACTGAGTCTTTGGATCAAACCAAATGGAAATATTACCTCGGTTAATTAAGGCGCGGTTATAGGATGACCAATTGGTTGTACGGTAGATTTTAGAGGCAGGCTTATTCATTTTGAAATTATATTGCTGAATAAGCTTTTGATGCTAGGTTTGTGCAACAAAGCC
>NZ_VPEE01000178.1:0-1031 GCF_013417345.1 Acinetobacter sp. YH16032
TAAAGCTGTAGTTAAACGTGGTACTGATTCAAATACAGTTAGCAAGGATGACTATAAAGACTTGAGCAATGACAAACTAATCAGCTCTATTAAAGAATACAAAGCTAAACTTAAGGCTATGGAAGAACAACTATCTGAACGTCTTAAATAACAGACAATAAAAAAGGGGGCTTATATAGCTCCCTTATTTGTTGCTAGGTACATATCCCACACTTTCTAGGTATGTCATCCATTCCTTAATATAGAAAGCATCTGATAGCATTGTAGCTATTCGTTCTGCATAATCTTCTATACTCTCTCCAACATTAGCCTTGTAATGGTTTTGGAAAGCTATATCTCTACTTAACTTATCACCAAACATAAGGCATTGTTTAATACTTAGTCCTGTAAACATATCTACAGTATTCTTATCTTTACTCTCTTTCTGCTTCTTCTCTTTCTTCTTAATAAACTTAAACAGGATATGAGATACCTTTCTCCCCTCTTTAAACTGTTCATACTTAATCTGTATATCAGCTTTATCATTGATCTCTTTAACTGCCTTATCTAATACATCCCTTTTAAATACAGCATTTAGCTTGTACTCATTATCTTCTAAGCCTAGCTTACTTCTAAGCTCTGCTATTTCAAACTTCTTACTTGTTCCAATATCTCTATACTTAATCAGTAACTCATACAATCTAATACTGTACTTACTTTTAAACTCACTTACTTGCTCTAACAGGTATTGAGTAAAGTTAGCTTCAAGTCTGCTTATCATGCTTATTACATTTCGATTCAGGTACATTACAACCATACCCTTATCATTTACATAAGTTACTTCATTAACCCAACGAGAAACGGTTACAGCATCCGTATCAGCATACCTATCAATATAGCTGAACTGTCTATTAAACAATTGTTTTGTAGCATCTGCTAACTGTGAGTAGGCGTTACTCTCATCAGTCTTGTATTGATCTCTGTAAGCTGTAGCCTTAACTTCAATTGGTGTTTCAGGTGTTAGTTTATCTAGCTCTCTAGCTTCAACTATG
>NZ_VPEE01000179.1:0-1022 GCF_013417345.1 Acinetobacter sp. YH16032
ATAAAATTTAGGCTATTTTGTACGCTTTGGCTCACATAAAACTCGGCCCTTTGCGGCTATCCAGGATAGGTGAATTTTCCTATGATGAAGTCATAGAGAACAGGATGTTCCAAACAACAAGAATAAGAAAGATCGCACCAGGAGCGTGAGGTAAGACAGGAGTCATACCTAGCAACCCAATATGAGAAACCCCGGCAGGATGCTGGGGTTTTTTATTATTAAAAGGAAAACTATAGGTATTAAATTAACTTTCCTTCTCATTATCAGAATCTAGGTTTTTCTCTGAATCGGAATCATTTTTCACGAATAGGTCTTTAAGCTCTAGCATCGCTGCTAGTGCATACATAGTGAGAGTAAATAGAATTATTCCAATAACAACAAATCCAATGCCATAAGAGACACCGAAACTGGTAAAACAGAAGAAAAAACCTGTAGTAAAGAAAATAGCTGATGCAACAAACATCACACTAAAAATAGCTGATAATGCATATTCAAAATTAAGAATAAAATTCTTTATCCAACTCGGTATTGGTATTTTCCTTTCTAATTCTCTTTCTGCTACAACTAACATTAATAAAGGTAGACAGTAAATTCCCGAAAGCCAAATAAGAATATGGACATAATTATCATGGGAAGGTATAAGGCTCTTCATCATTTCGTTAAAGTTAGATAGATCATGACTTTTATGAAAAATGACTCCCCAAATATCTTGACATAAAGCTAATAAAAGAGGGATCACTCCTAAAAGGATAGTTATTGCAACCCCTTGTTTAAAAGATTTTTTTATATATTCTTTCGGTGGAAACACAGGACCTCCTATCAACAATTAGCTTATTTAAAACCCGCTCTTCTCAACATTTTTTTAAAATTAGCTTCAACTTGTTTTTTAACTTTAGAAGCTATTTCTTTCTGCAATATTCCATACTTTTCTTGTGCTCCACATTTAGCACAAGTAATCGTATCTGAAGCTTTAGGATTACTAGGAATCTCAAACTTATCGCTTCCGCAAGAACATAAAAGAT
>NZ_VPEE01000180.1:0-1022 GCF_013417345.1 Acinetobacter sp. YH16032
CTGTAACCGCAGTTCGCGGACAAGATCATCATTGTTCACAGAAACATTCGATTTAGCGTCTCCTGAAACAGCTTTCTTCCCAGGATGGCCAAAGACCCGGATCATATCTTGGGGGTCTATCTGTTGCACACCAAGTTCGTTTAATTGGGGGGTGATCTCACCTTTCTTAATGGCTTTATAAATTGTCGTTCTACCGATATTAAATTTTCTTGAAGCCTCAACAATGGTGAGTAGAGACATAAGCTATTCCCTTTATTTTTGGTGTTAAAAAATCGCGGCAGCGACTGGGGACCTCGTAGAGCAAGATTTACCGTTAAGCCCCCTGGCGAATAAGGTAGAAGTGTTGTTCGGGAAGGGCTTTGCCCGTACCCGTACAATACACATCTTGCCGTCCAAATCTATGCAATTTTACGCAATTCTATGCAACTGCCTATAGGGAGGAGCTGAAACAATGCAATTTTCTGCAAAACAATGCAATTAAGTGCAATTCTTTGCAAAAGAATGCAATTTCGGCCTGTTTCTAAGGCGATTTAGCAGCTGATTTAAGGCAATTTAACGCAACTATAGGCAATTTAACGCAACTATAGGCAATTTAAGGAAACTGGCGGGAAGAACACCAAAAAAGAGGCTTTCGGAGTCATTTTTTAGACCCTATGATTAACTAAGATTGTTTAACTGGTATGAACAAAATCGTGGAACATTGCTCACTAATTAGGCGTGGAACGTGACAAATCATTAAAAAAGCCCATTAGAGGGTAAATGGGCTTTTGAGTAGTATATAAGAAATTGATTTTTAAAAGAATAAAAATCGCATTTCGTATAATCTGCATTATGTTAATTTTAGCGAAACTTAAGATTTAACTTAAAGTTCCTTTTCAAAAAATTAATCTACAAGAGGATGCTCTTTCATTAAGTTCTGTATGTCATCTGGGTCATAACAACCACATAAGCCTAGAAGAACCACATCAGATATTTTATCAATACAGCAACCTGAAACGATTTGCATACATTGATTTTTGTCA
>NZ_VPEE01000181.1:0-1015 GCF_013417345.1 Acinetobacter sp. YH16032
CAATCTCCTATGAAGCTTGATCAAACAGGTAAGATGACAGCTTTTCGATATCTGAGCGTTGTAGTACCAAGGGATATTTCAAGGCATCATCCGCCTCAGCCAGCGTGATCGCGGCCTGATATCGCTGCAAAGTATAGTGAGCCAGGGCTTTTTTCACCGGAATCTGTAATCTGCCATCAGGCATGCCGAAGTCTTTTTCGACCAGCGCTTTTTGAGCTGCATTCAATTTTGGATTCGGGATCAGCGTCAGTACAATTTCTTCATGCCATTGCTGATCCTGAGCAGGGTCTACTGACTCAATCGCCATCACAACAGGTGTGCGATCAATTCTGGAGAGTAAAAAGTCCTTAAACTGCTTGCTCTGATGGCAATAGGCACGGACATGCCAGCGAAAACCGGTATACACCAGGGTGTGTGGGGAAATGATGCGTTCATGCCACTGCGGATTCTGCATCGAGGCATAAATCATTTTTAAAGTACTTTGGTTGCGGCAGGCACGCAAAACTTCCCGAATCACTTCAGGACGTACACTGCGATCAGGTAATTGAACTGCTGTAAGATTCGGTTCTGGCATCGCAATAAGGGCATGCGATTCACTGACCAAGCCCGAGAGCATATTGAGATATTCATTGATATGCGCTGTAGTCAGTACAGGCTGGAAGCTGGCCTTAGGCACATAACCCTTGACTGAGGGATCATGAATCAAGGCATCGGGGTTATACAGCGTATTATAGCGCTTGATATCCGCAGAAGCCTGCTGTCGACTGAGCCCAAACCAGCTCATCAAACGATTGGTAACCAAACGACCTTCCCAGTAAGCAAGCAACTCGATGGCTCGCATTCGAAGAAGCACTTCATGCTTATCTGTCGTCATATACCAATCAGTCAATAAATAGCAGCTTTAAGATTACCCTACAGCAAATATACAGTAAATATTTTTGACGGTATTTAAAGGTAGTATTGCAATCATCAGATAAAAAATATACTAGTATCCTGATGATAGCCGTCAAAGTAC
>NZ_VPEE01000020.1:0-55029 GCF_013417345.1 Acinetobacter sp. YH16032
CGAGGTGGAATGACCTGTAAAATTCTTGCCTTAGTGGATAGTCTAGGTAACCTCATTAAGTTTCGATTAATGCCTGGTCAATATCACGATTTAGTAGAAACCAAACCTTTAATCGAAGATGTTGATTTTCAAGCATTACTAGCGGATAAAGCATTTGATGCAGATTGGCTCATCCAAGAACTCAATGAACGTAAAGTGAAAGTGGTGATCCCACCTAAATCTAATCGAAAAGTAATGAGAGCATTTGATACGATTATGTATAAATGGCGTCATCTCATTGAAAACTATTTCTGTAAGTTAAAAGAATTTAAACGTATAGCGATGCGTAGTTGTAAAACAGATACGAGTTTTGAAGCCATGATTCAATTGTGCGCGAGTTTAATTAACTCTCGGTAATTCTCAACAGACCCTAGTATTTTGACTCCAATGTTGGAGTTGGGCTTTCGCAGTATAATAATCACTCATATTTCGAATTGCATCTTTAGGATTTCGAAGCTCATCTTCGGGAGACTGTTCGAGCTCTTGATAGACCTCAATCTGATTTTCCCAGTATTGATAAAATAAGCCTTGAATATATCTACCTTGTTCCGTCTTAAGATCTAAGTCTTTCAACATATTGAGGGAGGACTGAATGAGATCTCGTTTACGCTGAAACTCCATATCCGCATTTAAATTGCCATCTGCTTTTAATTGCTGAAGTTCTGCGTCTAGCTCATCACTTAATTGCTCAAAACTTTGATCATATTGATTCAGCAAAGCAACGTCATGTGCGTCATTTGGAGTGGATTCAAACGATTTGATCGGCTGTGCTTCAATTTGTGTTTTCAATTCAACAGATGGATCAACGGATTCTTTTTGTTCGGTCTGAGGGTTTTGTTCTGTTTTTTGGCATCCAATGAGCATGAAAGGCATACTCAAGCAGAGTGCAAATATCGAAAGTCGAATAGGGTGAAGATTTGCCGTCATGAGAGTCAATCCTCTGTTGGTTTTTTTAATGAATGATCGAGATTAAGTTTAGTTTATCGCGCACGATAGTGATAGGCATAAGTGATATAAGGAAAGGAAACTTCATCATGGAGCATGAGTCCCGTATGTTCAAATACGATCGATTCAAATGCTGTCTTCATTTTTGCTTGGTCTGCCGCTGACATTGCCGCAATAAAACTGGTAGATAAGAGTCGTTTGCTGATGACCTGTTCAACACTGCCGACTTGATGCTGAGTGAAGGTGCTTAAACTTTGGAATTCAAATAATTCTTGCTGCTGAAATACATTTTGCCATTGGTTGCTATGAAAGCGTGGCGTATCGGACTCAAAAGGTGCGATGTAATCTGCCAATGCTTTGACCCAATCCACTGAGATATCTCGTTGGTTCCAGACTAGACCTAAATGTCCTTGAGGTTTAAGAAGGCGATGCATTTCTTGCAATGTTTGGCGTTCAGCAAACCAATGAAATGACTGTGCGCATAAAATAGCATCAACACTATGCGTTGATTGCGCAATTTGATGGCTTGATGCTTGTAGTGTCTTCACCTCAGGATGTACTATTTTCAATTGTTCGAGCATTGCTGGAATCGGTTCAACGGCGATTATGTTCGAGGTGACTTGTTTTAGATAGTGCAGGAATTTTCCTGTCCCCGAACCTAAGTCAATCGCAACTGCATCAGGATGAATATTCAACTCATCTTTCAACCACGTGACGATAGCCTGTGGATAATTTGGTCGGACTTGTTGATAAAGTTCAGCCGCAGAACTAAACCCATTTTCAGCAGCAGGATGAAGTGAATGTGTCATATTTTGCGCTTTTTAATCTGAACAGTATCTATAAAATATGACACCGACAATGTGATGTAAGCAAGTGAACGATTGATTCATTTTGCAAACCAAATGATGAGAACCCTTTTTCGGAATTGCAATGGATAAGCAAATAGTATTTGAAGACGAACACATCAGAGCAATTTATTTAAAAGGAACAACAGAAACATTGGTTCTCTCTTTTGGTGACTTGATCAGTCGTGCCAAAGGCAATGCCATTAATGCTGAAAAATCCTTAGCCAAATATGACTACAATGTCATAGGTATCATGCCAAAACAAAAGTCATGGTTCCCATCACAGAGCATGCACGCTTTAATCGAGCAAATATTGCCTTTGTTGAATCAATTTCAGCGTGTCGTGGCTTATGGTGGTTCTATGGGCGGCTACGCAGCGATTAAGTACAGTAAGTTATTGGGCGCAGCACGTGTGGTTTCAATGGTGCCGCAATATTCAATTAATCCTGCTGAAATTAAAGACCGCCGTTATACTGATTTTTACGATCCTAAGGTCAATGCTGACATGCAAATTGCCGCGACAGATATTGCGTGCGATGCAGAATATATCGTGGTTTATGATCCTTACTTTGATCTGGATCGCGAGCACTATGAAAAGATTAAGCCACTTATTCCTCAACTCAATACACTTCATTTACCTTATACGGGTCATGATGCGGTTGCTGTATTAGCAAATTCTGCGTTATTGCATGATTTTATTGAACATGAATTTGATGCAACTTACTTTTATCGCCAGATTCGAGCAGTTAAAAAGAACAGTAAATTTTACTATCGAAGCGTGATCGCACATCTGCTTGGCACCCACAATGAAGCATTAGGTAATATTTTAAAAACCATCGATCTACAACTAGACAGTAGCTTTTTTGATGCCAGTCTTAAACAGACGATTACCCGTATTTTACTGACCAACAAACGAGTAGATGAACAAGATCTACAAAAGCTCGGTATTTCGATTCATTTGCCGTTTGAAAATAAAACACAACTTCATGACAGCTTTGGCAAAGTGTTGGTCTTTAACGTGATCACCCAAAAACTAGAAAGCTATGAACAACATGTGATTGATATTAATGGTAAATATATTATTCCATTACATGTGGAAAGTACTGGATTGGCCCAGATTGAAATTAAAAAACAGCACTATCTCATTTGTATGAATGATCGCCGTGTCACCAAATTGATCAAAATGGATGATGCGCTCAGTGCGGATATGAGCCCTTTGATTGTGAAAAAGGGCGAAGGTTTCTTTAGCATCAGTTATAAGCATCTCTATATGCACTGCGATGAGTTAGGAAACTGTATTTTTGAATCAGACACTGTTGGTGAAGCAGAAAAATTTTCAGTGGAGTAAGGCTGAATTTTTCATAGTTATTGATCAAAGCGCTTCGGCGCTTTTTTATCTTTAAGTAAAAAAATATAGAGTGTGTGATAGGTCTCAATCTGTCGTAAAAAGCGATATTGTTTAAAATTTACCCGTGTTTATTTTGTAACGAAAGCGATGGAATGACTCTGTTTCATTGTTAAGATCAGGCAATATATAACGAATTTGAATGATTCAAATGATGATGTATTTATGAATATCGGAATATTCATGCATCTTTGACGTGTCTACTTGAGCACAAAAAACCCATATAAATGGAATTTAGGTGGGACAGATGAATAAAAAGAAAATTGTAAAAACTGAAACAGGAATGAATCCTCCAAAACAATCGCGTACACATCGCCGTGTTATGCAGGTGATTCAAACTGCTGAAAAACTTTTAGTTAAAATGGGCTTAGAGTCAATTTCAATTCCTGAAATTGCCAATGCTTCAAACATTCCAAGAGCGAGTATTTATCAGTTCTTTCCGACAAAATATGATCTGTTGCATCATATGGCACAGTTGCATTTGCAGAAACTGGTAAGCTTGCTCAAGGAAGCTGGTTTAAACGTCATACGCGAACATCCGCACGAAAGTATGGCGGCTTATGGTCGAATGGTGGCTGCAGCTGTGATTGAAACCACTGCCAAGTTTTATAATGAATCTGCTGTGGCCCGATTATTAATATTGTCAGGTCCACTGAACCGACAAGTGTATTTACGTCATCAAATGGAACTCAAACAGTTCAGTCAAGATTTAAGAGATGCACTTAAAGCAATTCGGGTAGATGATTATTTACCGCAACAACCTGACAGTATGTTGATCATTATTGAAATGATCTTTACTTGTATGAAACATGGTTATTACACAGAAGATCGGATTTCTGAACGTATCTGTGAAGAGGCGTATCGTTTGGCGACTGCATATTTAAATGCACTAAAAGAAGATCAATTTTCCCTAAAAGCACAGCGTGCAGCAACGACGTAATCTGAGACAAAAAACCAGTCAAATCAACTATTGTTGACCTACAATTAAGCTTACAATCAGTTGAATTATCATGAAAATCTTGCAGTCGAAATGCAGATCAATATTGCTGAGGTTCAACGTGAAAGCTGTTTTTTTGGATCAATTCTCTCTCGATCAGAATGATTTAGATTTTTCGGGGTGGTATCAAGTCTTTGATGAGGTAACATTCTTTGAGCGCACTGATCCAGATCAAGTGCTTGAACGCATTGCGGATGTAGATGTGGTGGTGACCAATAAAGTGGTGATTACGGCAGACATGATGCAACAACGGCCGCAGCTTAAATTAATTTTAATTTCAGCCACAGGCACCAATAATGTCGATTTAATCCAAGCAAAAGCTCAAAACATTGTGGTATGTAACTGTCAGGCATATGGTACTGCCGCTGTAGCTCAACATACCATGATGTTGATGCTGAACTTGGCAACGTCTTTTATTCAATATGATCGTGCAGTTCGTGCGGGTGAATGGAATAAAGCATCACAATTCTGTTTATTAGATTTCCCCATTGCTGAATTGAACGGTAAGACCTTAGGGATTTTGGGCTATGGTGAACTTGGTCAAGCAGTAGCGAAGCTGGCTGAAGCCTTTGGTATGAAGGTGATTGTGGCTCATTTACCGGGACGACCTGCAGCCGCTGATCGTGTCAGTTTAGAAAGCTTGCTGCGTCAATCAGACTTTATTAGCTTACATTGTCCCTTAACTGAAACAACACGCGACTTAATTGATGCAGAAGCATTCAGTCTAATGAAAGAAAGTGCATATTTAATTAATTGTGCCCGTGGTGGCATTGTGAATGAACAAGCATTGGCGGAAGCACTAATAAATCGGAGAATCGCAGGGGCAGCGACTGATGTATTGAGTATAGAACCGCCTCAGCAAGGCAATGTGTTATTGAATTCGGATATCCCTAATCTCATTATTACACCACACAGTGCATGGGGAAGTGTTGAAGCACGTCAACGTATTGTGCAACAAGTACAGGAAAACGCAGCTGCATTTAAAGCGGGTCAACCGATCCGTCAAGTTAACTGAAGTTAAGTAATAAAAAAGGTGCTGTGAGAAGCACCTTTTTTCTTGAAGAGATATAAATAAAATCAACCTAATAAATAAACTCCACTTAGGTTTGAATAAAACGACATGGTTTAACGTGGGACACCTGCATCACTGTCATCTACAGCTGGAATAGAGGTGGTAGCTCCACTATTAGGTAAAGCAACACTTTGACGCTGAATAGTCGGTTCTGCTTCAGGTGCTTGAGTTTGACTTGCTAGCGTGGTGTTGGCTGATTGCGCAGTTTCAAGGTAGACTGAATTTTCTTGAACGGGTAAAGCGACCGATGCAATGGTTTGAGCAGGTGAGGCTATGGCAGCAGGTGCTGTCGTTGGGTTAGGTTGACTCAAACTGCCTCTTTCGATGGGAACACCACCTGCACCGACGAGGTTCTGTTTAACATGCTGCACAGATTTAACAGTTGTATCTACGCCTTGACGAGCACCGTCACGTAATGCAATCGCTTTTTCATTGGTGAATTCTTTGGTGTTTTGCCAAGCTGAATCGACGGATGGTTTGATTTTAGCAATACCACGCTTGGTCGCATCATCAACGGTGTTGGCTGTATTTTGCAAAGTCTCTTGTGCTTTGACTGCAAGTACTTTGGCTAAATTTGGATTGTCACCGTAAGCAGGATTGTTGCCCGTTAAAGTAGAGTCTTGAGCAAATGTAGTTGCTGAGTATAGCGTAATACAACTTACCAGCATCGTTTTCATTATGTTCATGAAGGATCCTCTTCTCGGTTCTGTATGGGTGGCGCTGTGACTCAATCGCCTCATCTGTACAAAACTTTTGAATTTTTTATCAGTTTCCAAGCAAACTACATGAGCGATGGGGCTGTTTCAATGTTGAAATGTATCTGTAACGTTGTGCTTCGGCAGTTTTAATGATTAAAGCTACAATTTTTATTCATCTTGCATCGCTTAAAGGCTTTTAGGATACAACACTACATTGTGTGCATTGGATCGTGGACAACAAAATTAAAAGTAAAGTTTATCCTCCGATTCTAAGACAGGTGTTGATCAAACCAATATATTCAACATAAAAAAAGTCTGAGCATGGATTCATGCTCAGACGCTGTTTATAAGAAATCTAAAAATTAATGCTTCAGATATTGAGTCGGGACTTTTGGTAAAACCACGCTTGATGGGTATTGTGAATTCGAATAGATCGAAATCGATCCCAAAAGCGATGAAGTTAAACTTGGTAATGGGGCAACGCCTTTCCATACATCACTGGAAACCACCGAAATTTGAATACGATGTCCTTTAGGAATAAGCGCAGCAGTTGCTGGAATCTCAACATTGACCAAGACTGGCTTGTTTTTGTCTAAAGGTTGAATATCCGATGCTTTAAATGTATGCCAAGGTTGAATCATTTGTCCTTTGATATAACGAGAACGTGATTCGTCAACTTTACGCATGGATGCTGTGATAATACCCGTGCTTAATGTTTTAGCATTGCCCGTTCTTGGGTCCACATCGGATACACGTACGACTAAACCACTGTCTTTAGAGCTGGATGAAATCCACAAGTCAGCTTGCATCGGCCCATTTAAATAATAGTCTTCAGTTAAAGGTACTGAGTTAAAGACCGAAGCAGGAATATTCGCTAAGTTGCTATTTTCCAGACATGGGAAAGGTAGGATAGACGTTGCACCAATGAGAACTTGTTCAACAGTACTTGAGCATAAACCGAAAGTTGGGGCTTGTAATAAGTAGTTTTCACCAGAGCTTGACGTTGGTCGATCTTTTGCAAGATTTCCACGTGTATTTAAGAATAAACGATCTGGTTCTAATGCTACATGCGGCCAATCCGTACTGACGACATAATCTTCATAACCATGTACCCATTGTGTGACGTTAGGTAGAGTTTCAGCGCCAGTGTTGATACCTTTTAAATATTGATCAAACCATTGAAGTTGCATTTTGTCTAAACGCGGTACATTACCTTTAGGCAAACTTGGGAAAAGTTGTGCGGCTTGAATGTGTGCCCAAGGGCCAATAAAGGTTTTTACTGTGGTATGACCTTTTAATGCTTCATGCCAAAGCGGTTCACTGCGTTGGAACAAATCACGTGTTCCCCCGACAATAAAAGTCGGAACTTTAATATTATTGGCTTGTTCTAACAGCGATCTTTCTTGCCAAAAGTCATTATCAAAAGCATCAGCTTTGCCTTTTAGAGCATTGGCAAAAAGCGGTATTTGGAATTCTGTACTGTTAATAATTTTATCGAGTGCGGTCAGTTTTCCAGTAATCGGGTCTTGCACCAAGGTATCAATCGGTAAAGTACCCAACAGTGTAATTAAACTCATCCAAAGTGGAATGAAGTTAGTGTTTAGCTGCCCGCCATTGAAAAGAATATCGCGGTACGCATCACCCATAGGTACGATTGGGAACGCTGCCTTGATTGCTGGATGTTGTGTCGCTGCACCCAGCATCGCCGTGATTCCTAAATAAGAAACGCCATATAAGCCGACATTTCCATCAGAGAAGCTTTGTTTACTTGACCAGTCAATAATTTCATAAGCATCTTGTTGTTCGACTTTACCAAAAGCTTCCCACTTGCCTGTAGAGTTACCTGTTCCGCGAACATCTGCAACGACTGTTGCATAGCCACGTTTCACCATTTCAGGGTCTGCACCACCTGCTATTGCTGAAACCTTACCTGCAACCCCTGCGCTATAGGCCGTTTGAATAACAATCACAGGGAATTTTGCATTGATAGGACGACCTGACTCATCCGCAGGGAGCGTGACATAAGTGGCGATTCGCGTTCCATCACGCATGGTAATCCACTGTGCTGGCAAGGTCACCGACTTAGGATATTCAGCAGGTCGATCATACAATTGCCATTGAGCATTGGCATTGGAAAGTAATGGGACTTGAGGTTGACTCGGAGATTGTCTAGTTCCGAGTCGGGTGTTTTTTAATGCAACGGGAGTACCTGGGAGTGTGACATCTGGGGAGGTCACTGGGTCGGGTTGAGGACTTAAATAGCTTAAGTCTGGTGTCACATTTGGAGTTGGATTAATTGTTTTATTTGCTATGCCTATGGTGGTCGCAAGTATCGTGACACCGATGCCAACAGCAGCATAGAAAGAATTTAGCAACTTCATTACATAATTCCTTTTTGTTTTTCATTTTTTTAGTAGTGCTTGAGTGAAGAATGAAATATGCATAAAGCAAAATCGTTCCATTCATTTTATTTTTATGTCTCCTAATCTGATCAAAAAAGATAATTCAGATTAGGCTTTGATGTTGTATCACTGTTTAGTTTAACTAACAAGTTGGGGTCTTGCTGTTTGTCGGATTGGCAATGATGTTTTGATTAAGTACTTTATTTTTAATATAAAAAAAAATTGATTGGGTCAGTTTAAAAAAATACAACTGTATATAAATTAATCATAATTTAGAGGATATTTCTTTTATCTGATTTCTAAAGAAAATTATAAATTATGAGCATTTATGCCAATTAGGTACTGTGATTAAGAAATCATGAAGTAGCTTCATTACAATTAAAAAAGCACAGTCGGTTTTAGCCAATTGTGCTGTTGTAGTTTACGAATGATCAGATGAATGGTGTTTTAGAGCCTTAGAAATGTTCACATTGTTGAAGGTTTTGCGCTTTAAAGTGGTTTTTCAGCGCGTTGAAATTGGCTTGTTTCACCGAATCTTGAATATCAAATACGGTTTGTTTGTTCTCCACATCGGCATCTAAATTTGAATGGGCTGAAATCAGTTGCTCCCCTTGGAAGAACCAGTATTCAGTGGCTTTACCTGTTTCAAAGTTGCCTGTAAATTCGATGAGGCAGTTATTGCTTTGCTTAATAAGGCGTGCTGAGTTGCGCTTGGTTTTAGGCTCTACAGCAATGTTTTTATGTTGTTCTAAAACGATAGGGGCGTTTGGATTTGATGGAGCAGTTGAGCAAGCGCTAAGTAGTATTATGAAAACAGGGCACGAAATAATTTTGTTCATAGATCTGATTTATATCTAAAAGTATTAATAGCGATTTTAATATTGTTGAAGCTATGTTACAAAATAATAAATGTAAATAAATCATGGGTTTTAGAGAAAAATGTATTTAAAAAATCTCCATATTAGAAACATAGGGCCACTAGAGAAATTGGATATTGAGTTTGATGTTCAAGAAAATTTAAACCCAAAACCGGTAATATTGGTAGGAAAAAATGGTTCTGGAAAAACTTATACTCTCTCCTATATCGCAGATGCATTTTTTGAAATAGCTAAACAAGAATTTAGCGATATTGTTGCTAATACAGAAAGTACGAGTACCCCCTATTTTAGAGTAATTTCAGGTTTAGACATCAATACTAAAGCAAATAGTCAAAGTGCAGCGGCATATCTCAGATTTATTAATAGTAAAGACAATAAGGAAATACATTACTGTGAGAAAGTAGGAACAATTGAAGAAGTACAAAATCTTTTAAATTTATATGGCAATAAAATTAATGGGATTAAAGGCGGGATTGCGAGTGATAAAAAGCTTCTAGCTTCAAAGGAAGATTGCAATAATTTATTTTCAAATACCATTGCTTTTTTTCCAAGCTTTCGCAAGATTATTCCACATTGGTTGAATTTAAGGGCACAAACTCAAGAAATTTTTAATATTGAAGGTAAATATGGGGGACGATTGCATAAAGAAATAATGTGTATAGATACTTTTCAGAAAAATATTCAATGGATGCTTGATGTCATTTTAGACTCGGCAATTTTACCTGCTGAATTAGATCATATTATTGATGTAAATGAAAAAAATTTACTAATACAAAATAAGCATGCTATAAATAATTCATATAGAAATATGAATCGAATCTTTCAAATAATTTTAGATAATGATGAGTTGTATTTAAAGACAGGTTTTAGAAATGAGTCTCAGTCTAGATTGTCGTTACATAATAAAAATGGACTACTAATTCCCACACTAGAGCAATTATCTACAGGTCAATTAATTTTACTTAATTTATTTATTACTATTGTTCGGCATGCGGATAGGAAAGATTTGAATAATAGTATCAGAATAGAACAGGTTGAGGGGATAGTAGTGGTCGATGAAGTTGACGCTCATTTGCACACTAAACATCAGAGTGAAATTTTACCTAAGTTAATAAAATTATTTCCTAAAGTTCAATTTATTATGACTTCACACTCTCCTCTTTTTGTTCTAGGAATGGAGAAAGAGTTTGGAGCTGAAAATATTCAGTTAGTAGATCTACCATCAGGAATGAATATTACATCTGAAAGATTTGGTGAGTTTGATGAGTCATTTAAGTTTTATAAAGAAACAGCAAAATTTGAGGAAACTTTACATCAAAAAATTCAAGAAACACAAAAACCTTTAATTTTGGTTGAAGGGAAAACAGATATTAAATTTCTTAAGAAAGCATTTGAATTAAAAGGTAAATCTGAGTGGTTAGAAAATATAGAGGTTGATGAAATTGGTGTTACACAAAATGATGGGCAAGTTAAATTTGGTGGGGACAGTAGCTTAGATAAAGGGTTTGATTTTTTAAGGCATAATGAGAAAGCTATTACTAGAAAAGTTTTGTTTTTGTATGATTGCGATACAAAAACACAAAATCAAAAAGTTGGGAATATTATGAAAGCTAAAGTTCCTTTCAATGAATTTAATAAAAAAATTAAAAAAGGTTCTGAAAATTTATTGAAAGCAGAATTATTTACAGAAAATTTTTATACAACGAAAGAGAAAGAAAGTGATTATGGTGCTATATCTACCATTGTGGATTTTGAAAAGAATTTATTCTGTGATTATGTTTATGAAAATATAGATGATCCGACTAATTTTGATAAATATGAAGAATTAGTATTCCCAATTATTGAAGAGTTTTTAGCATCATAAATAAAAAAACCCGCTAAAAAGCGGGTTTTTATTCTATTTCAAATATTTAGCTTAGTGCTGTAACACTGAAATATCAGCGACTTCCGTGAACAAGTCACGAAGCTGAGCAAGCAAACGCAGACGATTTGCTTTCAAGTCTGCATCTTCCGCCATGACCATAACATTATCAAAGAAGGCATCAATTGGCGCACGTAATGCTGCAAGCTTAGATAACGCAGTCGTATAATCTTTGGCATCCAAAAGCGGTTGAACCACAGGAAGAAGATTTTGAATCTCTGCATAGAGTGCTTTTTCCGCATCTTCAACTAATTTAGATTCTATAATCTCACCTGTCGGTGCAGCTTCCTTCGCAAGAATATTTGCCACACGTTTATTCGCAGCAGCCAAAGCCGCAGCTTCAGGTAAATCACGGAAATGATTGACCGCATTAACACGCTTATCAAAATCAAGTGGTGATTTTGGTGACAAGGCTTGAACCGCTTGAATCACATCAACCGCAACGCCTTGGTCTTCATATTTGGCACGATAACGACCTTCCAAGAACGCAATAGCATCTTTTAAAGTCTTGTCATGATCTTTGATCACATCGCCATAAGCGTTTAGCGCCAGCGTGATCAATTGTTCAATCGATACATCAAGCTCGTTTTCAGTCACTAGACGTAAGATACCAATTGCAGAACGACGTAGTGCAAACGGGTCTTTAGAGCCTGTCGGCGCTTGACCAATACCAAAAATACCTGTGAGCGTATCTAAACGGTCAGCAAGGGCAATCGTTGTACCTGTTTTGGTTTTCGGTAAAACGTCACCTGCAAATTTAGGTAAATACTGCTCACCTAAAGACTCAGCCACTTCATCATTTTCGCCTTCAAGACGTGCGTAGTAAGTGCCTGCAATCCCTTGAAGTTCAGGGAATTCACCCACGAGTTCAGAGGTTAAGTCACATTTTGCAAGAAGTGCAGCTTTTTCAGCGTCTTCCGCTTTTGCACCAGTGATAGGCGCGAGTGCTACAGCGAGTTTTGCAATACGTTCAGACTTGTTCCAAAGCGTACCCAATTCTGCTTGGAAGACCATGTTCGCAAGTTTCTCTTTACGAGAAGCAAGCGGTTGTTTTTGGTCTTGTAAGAAGAAGAATTCAGCATCAGACAAACGTGGACGAACAACCTTCTCGTTACCTTCAATAATTTGTGTCGGGTCTTTCGACTCAATATTTGAGACAGTAATGAAGTATGGTTGAAGCTTATTGTCAGCATTCACTAAGCAGAAGTACTTTTGGTTGTCCTGCATGGTCGTGATCAATGCTTCTTGAGGAACAGCAAGGAAGCGTTCTTCGAAGCTTGCACGAAGCGCAACAGGCCATTCAACCAATGCTGTTACTTCGTCACGTAAATCTGCAGGCACAATCGCAATCGCATTCACTTCATCCGCCAACGCTTTTACTTGTTGGTCGATGATCGCTTGACGCTCTTCAAAAGAGGCAACAACGTAAGCCGCTTTTAACTTCGTTAAATATTCATCAGCATGCGTTAAAGTAATTGCTTCAGGTGCATGGAAACGGTGACCGAATGTCACGTTACCAGCTTTGTGATCTTGAATCGTTGCATCAACAACGTCGTTGTCTTTTAACAGAACAACCCATTTAACAGGACGTACAAATTCGGTACGGCTTGCCGCAGAACGCATACGTTTTGCAATTGGTAGGTTGTCTAAAGCTGCTTGTAAAATTTGCGGTAAAAGTGCATCAAGACTTTGACCTTTTACATCTTTTAAGTAGCAAACTTTTTCAACTTTACCCGCTTGGAAAGTAGAGATTTGATCTACGGTGATGCCTTGACCACGCATAAAGCCTTCAAGCGCTTTAGTTGGGTTGCCATCTGCATCAAACGCTGCTTGTTTTGCAGGGCCGTCAAAACGTTTTTGAGTATCCGCTTGAGCACCATCAACGTTTACAATTTTAAGTGCAAGACGACGTGGTGCTGCATAAGCTTCTATAGAATCAAAAGCCAAGCCTGCATCTTTTAAGCCTTTTACAGTTTCAGCTTGTAGTGCATCACGCAATTTTTTAAGGCTTTTTGGTGGAAGTTCTTCACAACCTAATTCGAACAAAACGGTATGTTTAGACATTATTTGCTCTCCTCAGATTTTGCTTCTGCTTCAACTTGTGCCTTTAACTGTGCCAATACTTCATCACGTAGTGCTGGTTCTGCCATTGGGAAACCAAGTTCCGCACGTGCAGCCACATAAGCATTTGCAATTGAACGCGCCAATGTACGTACACGTAAAATATAACGCTGACGTTCAGTCACAGAAATCGCACCACGTGCATCGAGTAAGTTAAAGCTATGCGACGCTTTAACCACTTGCTCATACGCAGGAAGTGGAAGTTTTGCTTCGATTAAACGTGTTGCTTCAGTTTCATAGAAATCGAAGAGTTCAAACAGTTTATCAACAGGTGCGTATTCAAAATTATAAGTGGATTGTTCAACTTCATTTTGATGGAATACATCGCCATAAGTGACTGTACCGAACTGACCTTTGGTCCAAACCAAATCATATACAGAATCAACACCTTGCAAGTACATTGCAAGACGCTCTAAACCGTAGGTGATTTCGCCAGTTACAGGGTAGCACTCAACACCACCAACTTGTTGGAAGTAAGTAAACTGCGTCACTTCCATACCGTTAAGCCATACTTCCCAACCTAAGCCCCACGCGCCAAGCGTTGGAGATTCCCAGTTGTCTTCTACAAAACGAATGTCGTGTACTAAGGGATCAATTCCGATCGCTTTAAGCGAGTCAAGATACAACTGTTGGATGTTGTCTGGGTTTGGCTTAAGTACCACTTGGAATTGGTAGTAATGTTGCAAACGGTTTGGGTTTTCACCATAACGACCGTCTTTCGGACGACGTGAAGGTTGAACGTATGCAGCGTTCCAAGTTTCAGGCCCTAATGCGCGTAGGAAAGTTGCAGTGTGGAATGTACCTGCACCCATTTCCATGTCGTAAGGCTGTAACACGACGCAGCCTTGCTCCGCCCAGTAGTTTTGTAAGGCAAGAATTAAGCCTTGGAAGGTATCAATATGCGATATGGCGCGACTCATGGTCATCCACTTAAAATTAGAGAAAAATTGTGCTTGATTATAAGGATTTTACAGGGGAGTGGCAAAGGGTTAATACGCTGAAAATATTTTGGAAAAAATTAAAATGGTCTTGATTCATGCCAGATTTTGCGCGGCTTTGCTGCAATTTTATGCTAGATCAGCAATGGGGTGAGATCTAAAAATCAGGAATAAATCAGATGTATAGCATCCTGTTCACTGAAGCGCGATAAAGTTAAACTGATCTCATACGATTGCGGTCTTAGAATTAGTTAAATCTTCACACAATATAATAATGCCTAATAATAAGGAACTTCATGACCACTTACCAAATTCAGTGTCATTTGAAATACAAGATTGTGCAACCTACCGAATTTATTTTTATGGTTCAGGTCGCCCATCATCCCGATCAGAATATTCTCGAAGAACAGCTCACCATGAATATGCCGGTCAAATGGCATGAATTTCGGGATGCTCAGCATCAAAACCGTCATATCCGGTTGCAACTCGAGCCTTATGAGGCATTTGAACTGAATTATAGCGCGACAGTTACCCGTCAGCCGTGCATTCCTGTTGATCTGAGACAAAACCTGAATGAAGTCAAAATTCCAGACCTGCCGGATGAAGTACTACCTTATTTGCTGGCCAGCCGCTATTGCAATTCAGATTTATTACTAGAAATGGCGAAACGCTCATTTGGCTGGATGACACCCGGCTATACGCGTGTAAAAGCCATCGAACAGTGGATTTATAACAATATTTTTTATGTCTCTGGCTGCTCTGACCAGTTTACGACTGCGACGGATGTACTGATCCACCGGGCGGGGGTATGCCGTGACTTTGCCCATTTAGGCATTGCGCTGTGCCGTGCTTTAGGAATTCCGGCACGCATGGTAGTCGGTTATGTGGAAATTGAAAATTTTTTACCTGATTTTCATGCCATTTTTGAAGCCTATCTGGAAGGAGGATGGGTGCAGTTTGATCCGACCCGTTTAGCTCCAGTCGACGAGCTGATTCGCATTGGCACCGGGGTAGATGCCGGAGATGTGGCATTCTCAACCTATTATGGTCAGGTCGAGCTGCTTAAAATCGAGCCTCTGATTAAACCTGAATGCGATAGCGGCGCTGAGGCTAAAATTACCTGACATGAATGATCTTATTGAAAATCCTATGAGGAGTTGAACCGTAAAAGAGAACTAGATGGATGACTGTTGCCTGGAGAGAGACTTGGCTTTTTAAACAGCATCCATTTAAGTGTAATTAAAAGATATAAAATGAATACATCTTTAAAGCGACTAGTTTTATAATGCGCAAAATCTGTAAACATTAAAATCAGGCGCGCCGTGTTCCATTCCAATCTTGACTGGCTCAATACCTTAAAACCGAATTTTAAAGTTCTTCCACTCAAAGACCGTTTACTCTGCGGTATTGGGGCACTACTGGGTCTCACGGTATCGTCATTACTGAGTTTATGGATTCTGGGTGATTTTGAAGCCTGGTATATTGCGCCGATGGGGGCCTCATCTGTGCTGCTGTTTGCAGTTCCGGCCAGTCCCTTGGCACAGCCCTGGAATATTCTGGTAGGTAATACTATTGCTGCGGTAGTGGGTGTGACCTGTGCCTTGTTTATTGCCAGTCCGACTGAAGCTTTTAGTCTGGCGGTGGCCTTGGCCATTATCCTGATGATGACCACAGATTCCCTACATCCACCCAGTGGTGCTGTCGCCATTACGGCGGTACTCGGCGGCAATGCGGTCCATGAACTCGGCTATGCTTTCGTTTTCTATCCGGTGCTGCTGAATTCGATCTTATTGATGGTAATTGCGATCGTCTTTAATCGAATGATTGGCAAGCGTTATCCGCAGCAGGCGCAATTGAATACCCGTTCCAAAGATCCGACCCCGACCCAGAAAGTCACTATTCAGCCGCAAGATATTCAGGAAGTACTAGATCAGCAAACCGAGCTGCTGGACATTAGTGAATATGACCTGCAAAAGATTATTCTGGAAGCGCAGGACCGAGCCAATGCCCGTGCGGTCAACCAGTTTACTTGTCAGGACATTATGACCAAAGACGTGGTGACCTTGCATGCCAATGATGATATTCAGCATGCACTGGACAAGTTTAAGCAGATGAACCTGATGAGCCTGCCGGTGGTTAATGCGGAAGGCAAGCTGGTGGGAACGCTGGCCATGTATCAGGTGGTAGAATGGTTTAAACGTGCTGCAGATGTGCGCAGCAGCTGGGAACATCAGGTCAAACATATTATGACCCGCAAGGTAGTCACAGTGCAGCCATTGCAGCCGATTCAGGATCTGGTGCCCTATTTTGTGGAACGTTCTTTTAACTATATCCCGGTAGTGAGCGAGCAGCGTCTGGTCGGAATTATTAGCCGTGCAGATATTATCGCTGCCCTGAATCAGGAACTAAACCATTTTAAAATGAGAGCTTAAAACTGTTTTAGATTGTCCTAAAAAGCACCCAAGGGTGCTTTTTATTTGGAATCTGGATTTATTTAAACTTAGATAAAGAACCAGTAAATAAACAGGGAAACCAAGAAAATACACATGATATTCAGGACAAAGCCGACTTTCATCATTTCACTTTGTTGAATATGGCCAGTACCAAACACAATCGCATTCGGTGGTGTCGCAACAGGAAGCATAAATGCACAAGAAGCACCAATGCCGATCACAATAACTAAAATTTCCTTAGGCATGCCCATTTGATCTGCAATCGCTGCAAATACTGGTACTAACAGTGCAGCTGATGCAGTGTTACTGGTGAATTCAGTCAAGAAGATAATGAACGTAGCGACGACGAAAATAATGAGGAGTGGGGAGGCATCACCAAAGGCATTGGCAAGCGTTTGACCAAGCACCAATGAACTGCCTGAATCTTTTAAAATTGCACTGAGGGTTAAACCACCTCCAAATAGAAATAAGACGCCCCAATCTGTATTTTCAGCGACTTGTTTCCATGTTGCAGTACCGATAATCACGACCAAGCATGCTGCTAACACAGCAATCCAGGTATCAGGTTGAGTGATACCAAAAGTATCGGTGAGCTTTTTACTGAAGATCCAAGCGATAGCTGTGCAGACAAACAATATCATTGTTGCAATTCGGGTGCCTGTCCAAGGGATATCCTCAGTCACAAATTGCACTTTATGATTGAGCTTAGGTCTAAGTACCAGATAAAGACTCAAGAGCATGGCAGGTAAAATAAGAAGCATCATCGGTAAACCGATTTTCATCCAATCTGCAAAATCATAGTCTAAAGCTTTTGCTGCAATTGCATTTGGTGGAGAGCCAACCATGGTCCCTAAGCCACCAATACTTGCAGAATAGGCAATACCTAACAGGATAAAAACAAATGTTTTTCGATCTCGACTGACATCTAAATGTGAAAGTAAACCAAGGGCAAGTGGAAGCATCATTGCTGCAGTCGCCGTATTTGAAATCCACATAGATAAAAGTGCTGTTACAGCAAAAATCGCTATTACAGAGATGCCGAGATGACCACCAGACATAGAGATGATCCACATCGCAATTTTTTTATCGAGCTTTTGAATATGCAGCGCGGTCGCTAATGCGAAGCCACCAAAAAATAAAAAAATCACAGGATCTGCAAATGTAGCTAATGCCGCTTGTGTTGTGATTGGTATAAGCTCATCGCCTTTAGCCATAGGCATCGCGAGAAGAACTGCGAGTACGGGTACCAATAGGGCGGTAATCGTGATGTGGATGGCCTCAGTCAGCCATAAAATGCCGATAAAGCAGAGTAATGCCAAACCTTTATTGGCGTTTTCATCATAGGGTAAGACTTGATAGAGTCCATAAGAAATAAAAGCGGCGATCAGTATCAACCCCCAACCTTTGATCAGCCCTTTTGGCATCATGTTGGTCGGGGTCGCGAGTTGTTCCGTCATATTCGCTCCTTTTGAATATCGCTATAGGTTTTATAGTTGCATGTATTAAACTTCTTAATTCTGAAGAATGAATATCCTTATCACTTTTCAAAATATACTATTCAAACAATGAAATCGATTGTTCTAATAAATTATAGCTTTGCCACAGGGCTTGAATACCGAGCAAAAGTAATAGGATCAATACTGTATTTTTAAAAAACTGTTGAGAGATGTGTTGCCTGATCAGTCCGCCGATCCATACCCCAAATATTGCAAAAACACAGATCAACATGACTAAAAGTTGTTGATGCTCATCAATATTGACCAAAATTGGGTAAAGTAGAAGGAGTTGTATCAATTTGCTGGCGATAAAGCTTAAATTACTCACGATCACAATATCGGTTTTACTCAGCTGACAGCTGAGTAAATACATCATTAGAAATGGTGCCATTGCATTGGTAGCACCACCGATAATGCCTGCTAACAGACCGAATATCAGCATATTGAGCACTGACGGGCTGACGGTGAATGAATGTTGTCGTAATTGATCAATCACATACAGCACCATCACCATGCCAAGTAAAAGCTTTAAATAACCTTCATTGAGCCACAATAAAAGTTTTACCCCAAGCAGACTGCCAACTAAGCTACTTAGAATAAGGGGGAAAAATCTTATGCTGTAGTGTTGAATGCTCTGCCATATTGAATACTGAGGGTGAGCAGTTAGCAGAATTAAATTTAAAATGAGGCAGGGAAGAATGACCAAAGTGACAGCGAGGCTGAGCGGGAGTTGAGTAGAGAGTACGGCGGTACTCATCATGGGAAAGCCGAAACCGCTCAGGCCATGTAATAATGCGGCCAGTGCGCATAGCCACAATACCATCCATTCCGACTGTGCCATTGATTGTCCATATTTGTTGTTTTGTTCAAGTTAGCGCTATTTTGAGAAAGATGCAAAATGAGAATAAAAAAAACACGATAATTGGGGGAAATTATCGTGTTGAAAAACTCACCCGAGGTTGTGTGGGTGATTGAGGGTAAACTCAAGTTAAAGCGGTGATCTGTCCTGATGTACAGTGCGCATTGGACGATCATAAGTATCTGAATGTTCGTGCTGAACTTTATTTTTTGGCATCACTAACCAAAGCACTAAGTACACTAAAATTCCTGGAAATGCAGCGCTCATCACTGACACTAGAACAAAAATAATTCGTAATAAATTCGCATTCCAACCAAAACGTTCAGCAATACCGCCCATCACACCAGCAATCATGTTAGAGCGGTTTGAGCGATATAAACCAACATTGGCCATTGAGTTCTCCTTTAGAACCTAAAATAGTCATGAAATAGACTTCGCAATTTCTCTTTAACGTTTGTCTATACATTTTATATGGAGAATAATTTTTAGTTTTAAAGGAGATTATTCACAAAATATCGTAATTTTATGTAATGAAAAAGATAAAACCTTGATGTGGTATAGGTTCTGGATAATTAGACAGAACATGCTAATACTTGTATATCCCTATTTTATAAGGATAATATTTTTATACATCGCAATTTATGAAATGGCTCAAGATATAAAATGATGAATTTAAATTTTAAAGTTCATTCAATCTCAATGTTCAGCATTATCGCCATCATGAATATTGCACTTGCAGCATGTAGCCAGAATGAATCACCACACATTGAACACATCAACCAAATTCAGGAGTCGCATACGCCTGAGTCTTCTAACTCATTAACGAATGTCGCAGGTAAGGCACGGCCTCCAATTCAAGAGAAAGCGGATACAACACCGCAGTCTGTTGCTAAAGAATGGCAAAAATTTGTAGGTCGTTACCAAACCACGATGCAATGTGATGATGGCTTTGCTCGTTGTGATAAGGGAGAAGCTGAGTTTATTATCAATTTATTGGCTGATGGCACAGCTCATCGTATTTTTATGCATCGTGGTAAGGTTGAATTTACAACGCAACGTCAATATCGCCAAGATCGTTGGTTGTATGATCCACATCACCATCAAATCATTATTTTGAGAGAGAGTGGGGTTCAGTTTTTTTACGATTTGGATGAGCAGGGTAATATGGTCATGGATCTTGATAAAATTGCCAATGCAACGCAAGTGAACCAAACTTTCTTTAAAGACAATCCGCTTCCGTCACGTGCATATACTTTGCAACGTCAAAAGCTTTAAAGACATAAGAATTGATACTCTATAAGGGTAGCTTGTATTATATTGCAGGCAATAAAAAAGCCTTTCAATATGAAAGGCTTTTTTAAGAATCTGGTGGGTCGTCCGCGACTCGAACGCGGGACCAACGGATTAAAAGTCCGCTGCTCTACCAACTGAGCTAACGACCCATAGGGGTTTCAAAATAAGTGGTGGGTCGTCCGCGACTCGAACGCGGGACCAACGGATTAAAAGTCCGCTGCTCTACCAACTGAGCTAACGACCCATCTCGTTTTGATGTTGCGTATTTTAGCAAGTTATTTGAGTAGCGCAAGTAAAAAATATAAAACTTTGTTACGTTTGGCTAGAAATGACACAATTTCGTGTTTTCTAGCCAAAAAACAATCGATTTTAGCTTAAAAACGATATTTATACTGTTCAATATTTTTCAGAATCTCTTCATTTAAATCGCAATATGCATCTTCATTTGGTAATAAAACCAAAATACGATCTGAAGTTTTGTCTGGAAAATAAGCTTCTTCCTTTAACTTACTCTTTTGATATTTAAATGTTCCTGTGGTTTCGAGTGTTTTCTGTACACGTAAGAACACTGGAACTGCATAGCTAGGCAAAGACTTCTTAAAGAACTGAGCCATATCGGATAAATCTTGCTCATTTAGTTCAGCACCTTCTGCTAAAGTGATGGCTGCCATACCTGCACGACCGTTAGTATTTGGAATCTCAACGCCGTATACCACTGCTTCTGTGATCTTTTCATAATCACTACAAATATTTTCAACCTCAGTTGTAGAGACATTCTCACCTTTCCAGCGGAAGGTATCACCGAGACGGTCAACAAATTGAGCATGGCGGCACCCGATATCTCGCACAAGGTCACCCGTGATGAAATAAGAATCTCCTTTGGTAAAAACATCATGCATGATCGAGGATTTATTCTTTTCTGGATCGGTATAACCATCAAAGGGCGAGCGATTGGTAATTTTACCAATCAATAAGCCTGTTTCACCTTTTTTGACTTTAATACAATGACCTTTTGCATCGCGAATAGGAGCTTCTTTTTCCTTGTCATATTGGATAATGGCATAAGGAATAGGAGAGAAACCTACGGTGTTGTCGAAGTTTAAAATATTGGAAAAGCCGACATTGCCTTCACTTGAAGCATAAAGTTCGAGTACTTCTTCAATGCCAAAGCGATTTTTAAATTTATCCCAAATATTTGGACGCATGCCGTTACCAATCATCTTGGTGACGCGATGATTGCGATCTTGGTGTGATTCAGGTGCATCTAGAAGATAGCGACATAGCTCACCAACATAACCAATTGCTGATGCATTAAATTTTTGAACATCTTTCCAAAAAGAAGAGGTTGAGAACTTACGACGAATCGCTAGCGTCGAACTACCAGCAATTACACCACACCAGCAAACCACCATGCCTGTGGCATGATAAAGCGGTAAAGTGACATACATAACGTCATCTTTATTTAGATTGAGGACATGACCATATGTGCCATACGCTAACATCCAACGACTATTGGTAAAGACTACGGCTTTTGGTAAACCTGTTGTACCAGACGTATAAATATAGAATAAGCCGTCAGCACCAGTCACCTTATGTGTTTCAGCTAGATTATCTTTAGATTCAGATAAAATTTCTTGTGCAAGATTATGATAGCCATCAGGTGCTTGACCAGCATTTTGACGTGTATTTTGATCAGCCAGCCAATAGAGCTTATCTTTTGCGACAGTCAGTTGTTCGCGTACTTCATCGACAGCTTCACGGCATTCTTCACCGACAATTACACCGATTGGTTTAACCAAATTAATACTATGGGTAAGTACCTTACCTGTTTGAGACGTATTGACGAGCGCTGAAACAACCCCAATTTTTGCAAGACCAATGACGGTGGCAATAAGTTCACTACGGTTTTCAACAATGACCGCAATCACATCACCTTTTTTTGCACCCTTAGCGATGTAGTAGTGTGCAATTTGGTTTGCCCAATCATTTAGTTGTTGGTAGGTATATTTCTGATCTTCACATAACAGCGCAATACCTTGAGGATTTTTTTGCGCTGCACGCTCAAAAGCGAGGGCAAGACCTGCTGGCGTTTTAGGAGTACGTAAATAAGCCTGTTTGAGCCCGACAAGAATATTTGGCAACTTCGTGACCAAATGTGGGAGTCGTGCTGCTACGTCTTTGATTCCAATGAGATCGTTTTGATAAGTCTGGCTCATACTGGTCCTATTTTTTGTGATATTCCGTTTAGTCTTTAATTTTTCGCAAGTTTTTTTACTTGGTTTTGTCACTGAATATCTTATCCATTTTGAAAAATTGATCAATTCTGAACAGGATTTTTCAGTCAAAACTTTAAAGACCATAACAAAAAAACCTAGCCACCGTAATGACTAGGTTTGTCAAAAGCTAATGTAGTTTAAGCAAATTACTCAGCTGATGGTGTTGCTTTTTTAGGTGGGCGACCACGAGGGCGACGCGGACGAACAGGTTTATCTTCTTCCTGCTGTTCTGCATCATCCTTATCTGCTTCAGCTTGTGCTACGGCAACTTCCGCCACTTCAACTTTCGCAGTTTCTGCTTCTGTAGGCGCTACTTCAGTTGATTCTGAAAATTTTTCTTCAGGTTGCTGTTCTGAAGAAGTTTGAACTTTTTCTTCAGTCTTCACTTCAGATTGAGTCACTTCAGCTGTCTGTGTTGCTGTTTCTTGATGTGCAACTTCAGATGTTGCATCAGCTGCTTGTTGAGCATCCGCAACAGGTGCTTCAACTTTCACGGCTTCTTGTGCTGCAACTTCTTCAAGACGCGCTTGTTTTGCTTGCTCTGCAGCAAGTTTAGCCAGACGGCGACGCTCACGTGGATCGTTTGCAACACGCTTATCAGACACTGGTTTTGGAGGTGTTAAGTCCAACACAGGTGCAGGCTCTTTTTCAGCTGGAGCTTGTTGAACAGCGACATCACGTGTGACTGGTTTTTTCTCAGTAACAGGTTCAGCAGATTGAGTATTTAAACTCGCTGCATACTGTTCAGTGAACTTTTGCAATGCGCGATTGAAGGTTGGAATTAATCCAAACTGCTCAATCAATACAGAGCAATCCGCACCATAAACATGTTGAATTAAACTTAAAACCGTATGTTGTGCTAAAGCTGGCACTTGTGAAGGGCGAAGCTTCGGCGCATCTGATTTTGCTTTCTGGTCATGTTGATGCTTGTTACGACGACGTTGACGTGGGTCGTTACTTGCACGTTGTGGTGCTTGTTGAGGTTTAACCTCAGCTTCAATGACAGGTTCATCAACCGTAATTTCCACTTGAGGTGCTGACACTTCAGCGTCTGTCACAACAGGTGCTGGAGCAGTTGCTACAGGTGCTGCTACTTCAGGCGTTAATGCAACAATCTCACTTTGTGCTTGATCAACATTAACCACTAACGCTGTTTTAAGCTCATCATTACGAGGTACATCAATTAAATCAACTTTAACTTGAGCTTCTGGAGCAACAGGTGCTGAAGATTGCTCTTGATTTAATACACTTTGATCGCGGTGACGATTTGGACGATTTGGACGTTGTGCATTACGGTCACGACGTGGGACAGCTTGTTCAGTTTGTGCTTCGAAAGCTGTCTCGTTTTGTTGAGGGCGCTTTTGATGACGTTTCTGATCACGCTGTTCTTGGCGTTGCTCATGACGGTTTTCATTGCGTGACTCATGACGATTGTCTTGACGTTGTTCATGGCGAGGTGCCTGTACAACTTCTTCAATCACATGTTGATCTGCGTTAACTTCGCGTGTGTCACGTTGCTTATTGCGATTTTTCTTGTTATGACGTTGTGGCCGCTCGTCTTTTTCAGCTTGACGTTCTTGGTCGCGTGTATCATTTTTCGCAACAGGCGTATGTGAAATATACGCATTTGTTTCAACTGGTGCAGATGCTTCAATTGCCACAGGTGTCACAGGTGCAATTTGACCGAATTGACCACGACTTACTGCACCACCGTTCACCATTTGTTCAATTGCAGCCGCTGCAGAATTGGCTGTACGAGATTGATCAATCGTACTCGCTTGTTTTTGAACAAACAGATTTTCTAACCATGCGCATGGGCTAGTTGCTGGAGCAGCTGCTGGTGCAGTTTTTTGCGCTACCGCAGGTTGTGTAGCATTTTGGTTATTTTTATGACGCTTATTGCCTTTTTCCTGCGTTACAGGGGCATGCGTAGGTGGAGCTGTATGCTCTTCTTCTAAGTGCCATTCTGAAGACTCATAACCCAACTCTTTTTCACTAGAACGAGTCGCTTCAGTACGTTCATAGCTGGTTGGTGCAAAGCCTTCCGGATTATACGAGATTTCGTAATGTGGCGTTTCTAAATGCGGGTGTGGGAGTACAGTCACACGTACATTTGAAGTTTGCTCCAAATACACGAGGCTATGACGTTTTTCATTGAGAAGGAATGCTGCAATTTCAACAGGAACTTCTACTTGAACTTCACCTTGACGCTCACGAAGTGCAATTTCTTCAACTTTACGCATGATCGAAAGTGAAAGAGAGCGTAAGTCACGAACCATACCTGTGCCATGACAACGTGGACATACATAGCCAGTCGCTTCTTCTAAAGAAGGGCGTAAACGTTGGCGACTCATTTCCATTAAGCCGAAACGAGACAATTGACCGAACTGGATACGTGCACGATCACTTTGAGTTGATTCACGCAGTTTCGCTTCAACCATACGTTGATTACGTTCTTTGGTCATATCAATGAAGTCAATCACGACCAGACCACCGATATCACGTAAGCGAAGTTGGCGAGCGATCTCTTCTGCTGCTTCTAAGTTAGTACTAAGCGCAGTTTCCTCTACATCGTGACCACGAGTAGATTTTGCAGAGTTAATATCGATCGAAACCAATGCTTCTGTTTGGTCAATGACAATTGAACCACCAGAAGGAAGTTTCACTTCACGCTCGTAAGCTGTTTGAATTTGACTTTCGATACCAAAATGAGCAAATAAAGGCTCATTCAAAGTATATGTTTTTAACTTGTCTAATTGGTTCGGCATCACGGCTTTAACAAAGTTATAGGCTTCGTTATAAGCTTGTTCAGAATCAATTAAAATTTCTGCAACATCATCACGTAAATAGTCGCGAATTGCACGAGTAACTACACCAGCTTCCTGATGAACCAACATTGGAGAAGGGCCAGAATTTGCTGTACTTTGGATGCGTGCCCAAAGATCGAGAAGGTGCTGAAGATCAAGTTGAAGCTCTTCTTGTGAGCGACCAATCCCTGCAGTACGTACAATCACGCTCATCCCACGAGGTACATTTAAAGACGCCAACATTTCTTTCAATTCTTCACGAACTGAACCAGAAATTTGACGACTAATACCACCACCTTTCGGGTTGTTTGGCATTAAGACCAAGTAACGACCAGCAAGGGAAATAAAAGTTGAGAGAGCAGCGCCTTTGTTGCCACGTTCCTCTTTTTCAACTTGAACTAAAAGCTCAGTACCTTCAGTGATTAACTCACGAATGTTTGAAGTTTGACGAGGGTCAGCTTTGTAATATGAGTTTGCGATTTCACGCATTGAAAGGAAGCCTTGACGGCCTGCACCATATTCTACAAACACAGCTTCAAGAGATGGCTCAACGCGAGTCACATGACCTTTGTAGATATTGGCTTTCTTTTGTTCACGAGTACGATTTTCTAAATCGAAATCGTAAAGACGGTGACCAGTGATGAGTGCAACGCGAACTTCTTCGGCATGTGTTGCATTGATCAACATACGTTTCATGGGTGTAACACCTAATAGTGATACACAAGCAAAACATCGCGATTTACGTAGCGAACATCAACCCGCATGGATCAATTCCTAGATCACCATAATTAGATTGATCTAAGTGTATTACCGGCCTTTATTGATCGGCTTCGGTATTTTGATTCACGTATTGATGATGGCAATACGGCTTTAATCCTGTCACTGATTAAAGAAGCCTGAACATTCACTGGCGGACTAACGGTGCATTGGATGTTCGTTACTTTCACTGTCACATTGCTCGAAGATCATCTCTTCAATTTTTTGATAGAGTGTCTTGATACGGAATTATCGTCGTATCTTTACAAATTGTGCAGATCCAATGCATCTAACGTTATAGCCTGAATGAGAAATCAGGTTGCGACCATTCTGATGTGTATCAGTTAACGTTTAAAAACCAACATAATTTGTTGGCGACATATTTTTTTAAACAAACTGATTTATGTGCAAAAGCACAATTAAACGCAACAGTTTGTCTTTTTGCCGATATAATAAGCCTTCGGCGTTGGCATATTCTTTTGGGACCATTCCGAGTTTATGCTAAACAAAAATTTAGTTTGAATTTCAAAATTTTGAAATCTCTAAACAAATGTTCACTTACGGCGGTATCCGTGCGCTGACTATAGCAAACCTTAGATCATCTGCCTATGGGCTACACAGACATTTCTAGTCAATTGGGTAGTCTAAATGATCAGTTTTTAATCGAATTTAGTATTTTTTTAGGTCAACGTAACTGTATGAATTCTACGCAAGAATGGCAAAGCGTCACTTGGTTTGAAGTGGATGAGCACCAATTGGGGCAACGCATCGACAATTTTCTATTCGCTCGTCTTAAAGGAGTACCGAAAAGTCGAATCTATCGTTTAATTCGTGAAGGTCAGGTGCGGGTCAACAAAAAGCGTGTGAAAGCGGAAACTAAATTGAATATTGGCGATCAAATCCGTGTTGCACCGATTCGTTATGAACAAAAAGATGAATCTCAAGCTCCAGTATCAGACAAAGTCGCGCAGGGCTTGTTAAGCCGTGTGATTTATGAAGATGAAGGTCTTTTAGTGGTGAACAAACCTTCTGGGATTGCGGTGCACGGTGGAAGTGGTGTGGCGTATGGCTTAATTGAAGGCTTACGCGCAGCGACAGGGAAAAAATATTTAGAATTGATCCATCGTATTGACCGTGATACTTCAGGCTTGGTGATGATTTCTAAAAAGCGGAGCGTGTTAAAAACACTTCAAGATATGCTTCGTGAACACAAGATTCAAAAAACTTATGCTGCTGTGGTGAAAGGCCAAGTAACACTAGATTCCCAATTAATCGATGCACCATTACATCGCTATGAGCTAGCCAATGGTGAACGTCGAGTACGTGTATCTAAAGAAGGAAAACCTTCAAAAACCCAATGGAAGGTAGCAGAACGCTTTATGCATGCATCACTTGTGTATGCGTCACCACTTTCTGGTCGTACACATCAAATTCGTGTACATGGATTCAGTATTGGTCATCCCTTGGTGGGTGATGAAAAGTACGGGCATGAGACGGAATATCGTGGACCTAAACCACGTCGTTTATGTTTACACGCAATGCGTTTAGAGATTCCAGGATATCCAGTAATTGAAGCACCATTGCCTGAGGATATGCAAAGTTTGGTTGCACAACTTCGCGCACAAAAAACGGATAAACCTGTAGTGCAGTCTCAACAAGACTGAGTGCGTCTCAGTGGTTGTGTAAGGATTGAATGATTGTGTCATGACGAGGTCATGCAACGATGAGATCTTAATATGTCATTATGATATTTAAATGGCATCCACCCGATCAAAATTAGGATACAAAATATGACATCAGCGGTAAAACTCATTATTTTTGATTGGGATGGCACCTTATTTGATTCAGTGGGTCAAATTGTTAAAAGCTTAAAATTTGCTGCCAAACAATTTAATCAACCTTTGACTGATGAGGATGCTAAAAGCATTATTGGCTTAGGATTACCTGAAGTTGCGCAGGTTTTATTTCCTCAGGTTCCTGATTTACACGAGGCAATTTTACAGTCTTATTCAGCGCATTATGTTGAACACTCGAAACATGATCGTTGGTTTGATGGTGTGGCTGAAATGTTGCATGATCTCAAAGAATCAGGAATTCATTTGGCTGTTGCGACAGGAAAAAGTCGTAAGGGGCTAGATCGAGTACTGGGGCAAACTCAGAGTGTGAGTTTGTTTTCAGCGACACGTGCAGCCAGTGAAACAAAATCAAAACCAGATCCGTTGATGTTGGCTGAAATTTTAGCCGAAACTGGTTTTAATGCAGATCAAGCGATAATGGTAGGAGATACTTCATACGATCTTGAAATGGCATTGAATATTCGTATGCCAAGTGTAGGGGTGACGTATGGCGTTCATGTGCCTGAGGTATTACAGCAATATCATCCCCTTGCGGTTGTGGATTCCATTGATGAATTACATCAACTTTTAAAAAATTTGATTAATCAGTCAGTTGCTTGCTAAATCACATCGATAAAAAACCCGCTCAATTCAGCGGGTTTTTTATTCACGTTGAACTTTGATTAAAGTCTAAATAAAAGACTTTTGAAAGTAACTCCATAAATTTTTGCACAGCAATACCAGTGGCATTCTTGCGATAACTTACAAAGAGATCCAGAGAAGGTAGCTCTACATCGAGTGGACGAGTCACACTATTTTCCAAGAGAAGTGGCATAATATAGCCAGGAAGAATCGTACACCCTAAGCCAATACCAATAGAGTTAATGTTAAACAAGATATTGTCAGCTTTTTGAACAATTTTAAAAGAAACGCCATTTTGTTCAGCGAAGCCTAAAATGGTGTCATGCAGGGTCTTAGATTGCTCATCTGAAGGAATAACAAAATCAATGCCATCAAGCGCTTTTACAGGAATACGTTCGTACTTTGCCAAAGGGTGGTCTTTAGGCAGAATAAAAACTAAAGGTTCACGCAGTACAAAGCGACTCTCGATCTCTTCAGAATCTAAACGTTGACGAGTAAAAGTAATGTCCAATTCACCTTTCTTTATGCCTTTGAATTGCTCAATATTATTTAAGCTTTGTAATTCAATTTTTAATTCGGGATTTTGAACACGTAAGTTAGGTAATACATAAGGAAAGATTTTCATTTCTGCAACTGGCACAAAACCAATGCGTAGCATTTTTTGTTTTGCTTTAGACACTTGGCGCGCCATATTAATTGCTTTTTCTGCTTGAGCAATGGTGAGTCTCGCCTGTTCCAGAAACACAGCGCCTTCTTCGGTCAATTCAACTTTTCGTTTGGTACGATTTAGTAAACGCACACCAACATCTTCTTCTAAATCTTTGATTTGTTGGCTGAGTGAAGGCTGTGCTGTGTAGAGCTTAAGTGCAGCTTTGCTAAAATTAAGCTCTTCTGCAACTGTAATAAAATAGCGCAAATGCCGTAATTCCATATAGCCTTCCAGAGAATAATCTAAAAAATGTCTTAATGTTGCTAAAGATGAGTATAAGTGAAATTGATCAATAAGTAGATGTATTTTGGTATTTAGTTAGTGAATGAAGCATTTTTATGTATTTTAAAATTTACATGCATTTAATTTCTTACTTAGATAGAAATTTTACATTTCAAGATCGAACTCTCATCGTGAATGAGTGACTGATTTGTATAGGTTTAGAAAAGATTGTATCTATTAAAGTTGAAACCAATTGTTTCGGCTTTAAGTCTATGAAAAATAATAATGTAGAGAAAAGTACGTTGAAGCTTTGGGAGATCAGTTGTTCAGCGTTAAGTCACATCCTAAACAAAATTTAACTTCCTCTATTTAAGATTTCTGTGGGTGATTAAAAAAACATCAAAAATCAGAAAAAAACAACAAAATCATAAACAAAAAGAAAGTCTGAGTTGTATATGATGAATAATAGAGGGATGATTGGTGTTCTATTTCACAATTTATTGATGAAATTATAACCACTTCATGGGAATTGAGATTGATGTTGTCTTAAATGAAACACGAACAGTGTATCTTTTAAAAACATAATTTAAAAATGCGAATAGATGATGAACATAATCTATTTATATAACTGAATAATCAACTATTTCAAAATCGCTTCGGTTTAAGGTGCTTACATTTATTATGTCTAATTTGACTGATATTCCAACGACGACTTCGAGTAATCCAGAGTCTACACTTGTTGTTGGACGGAAGCCGCAAGATTCTAATCTGCACTATCAACTAAAGACTGAAGATTGTATTCGGCATGTGTGGTTTAAACCAAAACTTAAATTGGTTTCACTGGATCACCATAATGGGCGAAGATTCGTTAATCAGGAACCACGTCCTGCACAGCTCAACCAATGGAATTTATATAAATGGTTGATGGCTCGTAAAAGCTTTACCTGGCAAGGTGATTTCGCGAAAGAGCAACAGGACTTTATTCAAACCAAACGTGCTAAGCCTGAGGCTCGTCCGCATGCAGATTTAGAAGATTGGCAAGTATGGTTTGTTGGTCATGCTACGGTTTTAATTCAAATTGGTCCATATAACTTCTTAACCGACCCTGTATGGGCGGATTATGTAAGCCCAAAGCACGGGAGTGGACCGAAACGTGTTATCCCTGCAGGGATTGCACTTGAAGATTTACCACAGATTCACGCAGTATTACTCAGTCATAATCACTATGATCATATGGATTTAGCGAGTTTGAATTGGCTACATCAAAAATTTGCTATGCCGATCTATACAGGTCTAGGAAATGCAGCCTATTTGCCGAAAGCATTTCATGTGATTGAGATGGATTGGTGGCAGTCTGCCTTATTCAAAGATTTTAAAATTGTCTACACGCCTGCCCAACATGGTTCTGGTCGAGGGCTTCGTGATCAAAACCTTGCATTATGGGGTGGTTTTTCAATTTTATCTGAGCATGGTCATTGTTACTTTGCTGGTGATACAGGCTATGCACAACATTTTAAAGAGATTCACCAGCGCTTAGGTGCACCAAGGATTGCTTTACTGCCAATCGGTGCATATGAACCAAGAGTATTGATGCAATATCTACATATGAATCCTGCTGATGCATTCCAAGCACATAAAGATTTACACGCAAAACGTTCACTAGCGATTCACTATCGTACTTTTCAGTTAACAGATGAAGATCGGAATCAACCTGAGTTGGATCTGCACCAAGCGATGAAAAATGCATCTAAATTTATCAGTCCGTTTTATTGTATTCGGGAAGGTAAAAAACTAATTGTTTGAATAAAAAAAACCGCTGATAACAGCGGTTTTTTTATGGAGATATTAATTAAAGTAAGCCTGGATTTCCTTGTGCTGGGTCAGTTGCACGTGCAGCCTGTGCATCAGCTACGGTCATGCCTAATGCTTTTGCAACACCCTCGCCATATGCTGGGTCACAAGCATAGCAGTTACGAATATGACGATACTTAATGAAATCTAATGCATCGCCCATTGCTGCGGCTGTATTGTCAAATAAAGCCTGTTTTTGCTGATCATTCATGAGATTGAATAATGCGCGTGGTTGACTGAAATAGTCATTGTCATCTTCGCGGTAATCCCAGAAATCTGCCGCACCAGAAATTTTTAATGGTGGCTCTTTATATTGTGGCTGTTCCTGCCATTGGCTGAAACTATTTGGTTCATAGTGTGGCAAAGCACCATAGTTACCATCAGTACGACCTTGACCATCGCGACGGTTTGAGTGAACAGGGCAACGTGGTGCATTCACTGGAATTTGATAATGGTTAACACCAACACGGTAGCGTGCAGCATCTGCATAGTTGAACAGACGTGCTTGAAGCATACGGTCAGGTGAGAAGCTGATGCCTGGCACTAAGTTACTTGGGGCAAAGGCAGCTTGTTCTACGTCTTGGAAGTAGTTTTCAGGGTTACGATTAAGTTCGAATTCACCGACTTCGATCAAAGGATAGTCCCCTTTAGGCCATACTTTGGTTAAGTCAAATGGGTGATATGGAACTTTCTCTGCATCTAGCTCAGGCATGATTTGGACGTACATTTTCCATTTCGGGAAATCACCACGTTCAATCGCATCAAATAAGTCAGTTTGAGAACTTTCGCGATCTTTCGCAATAATCGCTTCAGCTTCTGCATCAGTTAAATTCTTAATGCCTTGTTGCGTGCGCATATGGAATTTAACCCAGAAGCGTTCGTTGTTGGCATTGATAAAACTGAAGGTATGGCTACCAAAACCATGCATGTGACGGTAACCATCTGGGATACCGCGGTCTGACATGACAATCGTCACTTGATGTAATGCTTCTGGAAGTAAAGTCCAGAAATCCCAGTTGTTGGTTGCACTACGTTTGTTGGTTTTAGGATCGCGTTTTACTGCTTTGTTTAAGTCAGGGAACTTACGCGCATCACGTAAGAAGAAAACTGGAGTGTTATTACCTACTAAATCCCAGTTACCTTCTTCAGTGTAAAATTTCATTGCGAAACCGCGGATATCACGTTCAGCATCTGCTGCACCACGTTCGCCAGCAACTGTAGAGAAGCGCACAAAAATATCGGTTTTTTTACCGATTTCAGAGAATAATTTAGCGCGAGTATATTGCGTAATATCATGGGTAACAGTGAAGGTACCAAATGCCCCAGAACCTTTCGCGTGCATACGACGCTCAGGAATCACTTCACGAACGAAGTTACCTAGTTTTTCATTCAGCCATAAATCTTGTGCAAGTAAAGGACCACGTGCACCTGCTGTCATACTGTTTTGGTTGTCTACTACAGGAGCACCAGCATCAGTTGTTAAGTGGGTGACAGGACATTTTTTTGAGTCATCGCTCATATTCATTCTCCATTTATAATATATGTCTTTCTTGATGGTTGGCTGAGCATTCACTTTTATAAGATCTAGCGCTTCCAATACCAGAGACATGAACCGTTTTGTTCGATCATTCTAAAGCAACATTGTGACAAGAATGTGTGTTTTATTGAGTTTACAAATTCATCATAAATCATGATGCGTTCAATTGGAGAGTTTAATTTGTAAATAAAATTCCAATTACCCTCATATAAATTAAGGGTTTATTTGAATATTCACCAATAGAATATTTGGTTCAGGTTAAAAGGATTTAACGATGATTTACAGTAAGGTTTTGGTTGTGCAATTCTTGGATATGAATCATAAGTTTGGTTGTTTAAGTGTTTGAATCTTACTGTCATGAAGCATTGCATGATTACTTCATGACGGCGATTAACTTAAGAATCTTTGTTAAACATCAAGCACAATGATTGGTGAGCGAGCCACAGTGTTGCATAGCGTAATGCGATGTTGAATAGTGGATGAATCAACTTCTAACTGAGTTTGACCTTCCAATTTAGTGCATACACAGGCTTTGCATAAACCTTGTTGACAACCGCTTGGCAGTTTTAAACCAGCTTGACGCGCGGCTTCAAGTAAAGTGACATTCCCTTCAATGTCGATACTTGTATTACTTTTTTTGAAAATTACTCGACGTGTAACACCATCAGACTCAAAACTGAGAGGAGCAGGTTTAAAATTTTCTGTGTGAAATGCTGCTGCTTTAACGCCTGCTTGAATAAGTTGTTGGCGAGCAGAATCGATTAATGCTTGAGGGGCGCAGGCATATACGTGTTGGCATTTAAAATCTCGAATATAAGGTTGGAAAATTTCAAGACTAAAACGTCCTTGTCGTAAATCAGATGCCGACTCGTTCTGAACTTTGGAGCAGATGAAGTGAACATTCAAATTCGAATGCCCCGAGATTTGACGAATCTCATTTTCAAACAAAATAGAATTTTCATCGTGGTTAAAGTAAAACAAATGAGCTTCAGCTTTACTTTCGATACGCTGATATTTTCTTAACATACTTAAAATTGGTGTAATACCGACTCCTGCTGCGATAAAGATTAACTTCCGCGGAAGGGTGTCTAAAACAAAATCAGGTGTAGATTGTGGTGGACTTACAATCGTCACCTTTGTATTTACAGGAACATGATCATGAATATAGTGAGAAACAATGCCAGCAGGTGTACGTTTCACTGCAATTTCAAAATAGCCATCTGCGGTTTGGCTTTCATGCAATAAGCTGTATTGACGAATATAAGTTTGCCCATTTATTTCAAAGCTTAATGAAATAAATGCACCTGCCTGCCATTTTAAATGTTCCCAGCCTTGAGGCTTGCTCATTTTAAGTGTTTTGACTTGACTATTAAGCTGTATTTCGACTTGTACAACTTTTGCCGACGCATTATAGAACTGTGGCTTGTGTAAATATGTCATGGTTGAGGGTGGCTGATATTGAATTCCTCGTTTGATACGTTTTAATAATTCTTTTGGTCGAATGAGTAATTTGAAAGGGTTATTTTTTTCTTGATTACCAAAAGGTAGAGTTCTTTTAATGAGGCTGAGCGGTATCGCTGGAATCAGCTTTTCCATGGGTGAATTGTGATAAGGCAATTGATATTTTTCACAAATACTACGTACTACAGCTTTGATTTGTCTTTGACGATTACATGCTAAATCTGGAAATAAATGATGTTCAAGATGTGTATCTAATCCGCCATAAAAGATTTCGAATGGAGGTGGATTTGAATACGGGACCTCTTCATCAAGGATCTTTTTGAGAAACTGATCCAGCGGTGCATATGGGATAAAATTGGTGGTACTTTTAATCTGTCGTATGAAATATTCTTCTTGCGTCTCATCAGGTCCAGGATCTGAATAAAGCTCCAAATTTTCAGCGTGATGTTCTAAGAAGAGGATATGAAGTAAAAAACCATAGCCTATCGTTGTTGTAAGATAATTTCCGATAAAAACAGGTAATTTTTTTGCCCATTTTGCAGCGACTGGTGCTTCAATAAACTGTTTTTGAGCATGAGCTTTTATGAGACGAAGTGATTGAGTAAAGGTTTCTTTGGAAAGGATCTTTCGACCTTCTGTACGTGCTGCTGATGTGGCTGTATAGAGTGTGAAATAGTAGGATGGAGTGATCATCAGCGCACTGTAAATCAGCAATTGAACACTGTGATGCCCGTACCAGCTTTGACCTGCCAAGCTTCTTAAAAAGGAATACCCTAAATCATGATCTTTGCCAACGATGTTGGTAAATGGATGATGATTTTGATGATGCATGACGCGCCATTCACGAGGATCAGTCACAAAGTCCCATACCCAGCGTTCTGAATGAAACTCGGTTGCTTGGGGGAGGTGATCATAACTTCCGTGCATGATGTTATGACCGAGCTCTGAAAATTCGAGTAGGGTGTGTAAACAACCCAGAATAATGCCCCGTCCCCAAGATTCTAAACTTATACATTCACGAATAAGTTGCTCACTGCGTAATTTTATAGCCTTTGAATATGCAGCAACATTTCGAATATGATCAATATCTTGGTCGTTCATCTCGGCTTTGGTTTTTTGATATAACGCCGTGAGTTCATTGACCAGGCTTTGCTGTTCCTCAGCAAGATTGGCATACATGTTCATAAAAATTCCATTTTCTTTTATTTATGAATATAAGAGATTGAATTCACTTGTAGAATGATAATTAAACAGTTAAATTTGACATTAGATGACAAATAAAAACGCGAACAATGATGCTTAATTCATGGAAGTTTTTAAGGGAAGCGAATACAGCTCGGGTACTATGTCATGTTGCTGAAAGCTACGGTATTACTTTTGAGCAATGCCTAGAAAATACACAACTGACGAAACAGGATCTTTATCGAGAAAATTTTGAAATCCAAGAGCGAAATGAATTACAGATCATCAGAAATATTCTGAATCTAATCTCTGATGAACATCCCATTGCGCTCGAAGCTGGTCTTCGACATCACACCACCACATTAGGGGCTTGGGGATTTGCAATTTTAAGTAGTCCCAATGTCAGAGAAGCGTTGTTGATCGCGATACGATATCTAAAATTAGGCGCAATTTTTTCTGATGTGGCTTTGCAAGAAGATGGTGAATTTACACATTTAAATTTATTTCATCATGACCTAAGTGCTGATATGCAATTATTTATTTTAGAAAGAGATATTGCGACCATCATCACACTTCAAAATGACATTCTTGGTGCTCAATTACCATTTCAGATAGATTTAGCGATGACCAAGCCTTGCTATGCAAATCAGATAGAAGAATTAACTGGTTATCCTATTTTTTATGAGAAACCACAAAGTCGAATCACGATTCAATCTGAATTGTTGCTTACCCCATTGCGTCAAGCTGATGACTTCACTTTTATCCGTTACCAAAAAGAGTGTGAGCATGTATTTCGACGCCGAAAAAGCTTAGGGGACTATAGTAAAAAAATACGCGAGTTTTTATTAAAGAATGCATCACAAATGCCGACGATTGAAGATATATCCAAAGCTTTAGCTGTCAATGTTCGTACCATTCAGCGCAATTTAGCCAATGAAGGGATTACGTTTCACCAATTGGTTAAAAATTTACGTGAGGATTTGGCAGATGATTTATTGCTGGGTACTGATCTCACAATAGATCAAATTTCTGAACGGTTGGGTTATGCAGAAGTATCTGTTTTTTCTAGAGCATTCAAGCGCTGTAAGGGTATGCCACCAGCAAAATATAGAAAGATGATGCAACAATAGCAGAACACAATACTGAGATCATATTAAGACGTTAATAAAAATTTAATGACAATTTAGGTCATCATTTGCACTAGATAATCTACTTTCAAAAGCTATACTCGATAATATAAATAATGAAGTTATAGATAAAAATTCCAAAGAGGGTGCGTTTATGTCGGCATGGATGACACATCAAATACATAATCAATTTGATGAGCTTCAAGATTACAATCTATATACAACAGATCCAATCTTACAAGAAATCTTACAGCGTTATGGCAGTAGAAACTCAGTCCATTTAAGTGAGTTTGGCGCAGTCGTAGGTTGTGAAAGCTTTTATCACCATGCTGATCTTGCCAATAAACATCCTCCTATTTTACATAGTTTTGATGCTCGAGGCAGGCGGGCAGATTTTGTTGAATTTCATCCTTCATGGCACAAATGGATGGCGTTAAATCGTAAATATGCGGTTCATGCACATCCTTTTCTAAATTTTACTCAAGAATCTGGTTGGGTGGATTGGGCAGCAAAATTCTTCCTCAGTGGTCAAGTGGAGTGTGGAAACTTATGTCCAAATTCAATGACCTTGGGCAGCATTCCATTGATTCAAAAAGAACCTGAGCTGTGGAAAAAGCTAGGAGATAAACTTTTATCCACTGAATATGATGAACGTGATTTACCAATTGCTCAGAAAAAATCGATTTGGATTGGAATGGGCATGACTGAAAAGCAGGGTGGTTCTGATGTGCGTGCTAATGAAACGACAGCTGTTCCAGTTGGGCAGTCTGGAAGAGGACAAGCTTACTTACTAACTGGGCATAAATGGTTTTTTTCAGCACCTATGTGCGATGCACATTTGGTTGTTGCTAAAACTGAGCATGATGGCTTGGCATGTTTCTTTGTTCCGCGATGGTTGGAAGATGGCACAAAAAATGCGATTCATATTCAACGACTCAAAGAGAAGGTTGGAAATCGCAGCAACTCCAGCTCTGAGGTCGAATTTAAAGAGGCTTGGGGCATTATGATGGGGGAGGCTGGACGCGGCATTCCAACGATTATTGAAATGGCAAACTATACCCGATTAACGTGTGCGGTAGGTTCAAGTGGCATTATGCGTCAGGCCCTAGTACAAAGCATTGCCTATACACGTCAACGTCAAGCATTTGGTAAGAGACTCATTGAGCAACCATTAATGCGGTCGGTGCTCACAGATCTTGCTTTAGAGACTGAAGCGGCAATGCAGTTGAGTTTCCATTTGGCTCATTGTTATGAACATGACAGTGAACTTTGTTTGGCATGGAAACGTATCATGACACCAGCAGCAAAATTTTGGGTTTGTAAAAGAGCAGTAGAAATGACTGGTGAAATGATGGAAGTCTTTGGTGGCAATGGCTACGTTGAACATGGCATCATGGCTCGTCTCTTTAAAGAAGCACCTGTGAACACCATTTGGGAAGGGTCAGGTAATGTCATGTGTCTCGATGTGCTTCGTGCTATTTCACGTGATCCTGAATCAATCGAGCATTTATTTAAAGATTTAGCATCTACTGCAAGTCACGACAAAATACTTAATGAAGAGTTGCAGGGACTGTTTAGATTATTTCATCAGGAACCTGATGATTTACAATTTATGGGGAGAAGCTTAGTCAGTCGTTTGGTTGTGCTCTCTCAAGCAGTATTGCTGAAACGTTATGCGCCAGATTTTATTGCCAATGCTTTTATTGCGACGCGTTATCAAAAATTTCATGGTCAAGTGGTGGGAATGCTTGATCCTAAACAAGTAGATGTGACCTCAATTTTAAATCGAGCATTTGCCGCTTAATTATTTTCCAAAACCCTTTTCTGATAGACAGCCAACACATAGATGCGGTTGGCTGTTATCGATACATAAAAATAAATAAGTACGACAGTGTGAAAAAATAGAATTCACTAGAATCGTGTCATTAAAAATTTTTAAATTTTGATCATATTAAAGTGAATAAAACATGTTGATCAAAAGTTATCTCCTCAATAAAGATTATTCGTCATTATGCACATGCAAAAAAAATCAAAAAAATTAAAGTATTTTTTGGTCTTAGTGGTATTGGTTGCTTTAGCTCTTTCTGTTTATTTCTATATTCAGTCACAAAAAAAGCAGCCAGAACCGCAGACCGTTGAAGTCACTCAAGGTGATCTAACGCAGATTGTTAAAGCCACAGGTGAAATTTATGCATCTGATATTGTCTCCGTGGGTGCACAAGTCTCAGGTCAAATTCAAAAGCTGTATATCAAGTTAGGACAGGATGTAAAAAAAGGCGAATTAATCGCTGAAATTGACTCGACAACACAGTTGGACAAGCTCAATACCAGTAAAGCCGAACTTGAAGCTGCGAAGGCAGACTTGGCAGCGAAACGTGTCGCTTTACAAACTTTAAAACAAAACTATCAGCGTAAATTAACCTTATACAAAGCTGAAGCAGGCTCTCGTGAAGAGCTCGAACAGGCGAATAATCAGCTTAAACAAGCGATTGCAGATGTTGAGTCAAATGAATATCGGCTGAAACAATTACAGATTAATGTGAATACAGCACAAACTGAATTGGGCTACACACAGATTCGCTCTCCATTGACGGGTACCGTGGTTTCCATGCCTGTTGAAGCTGGTCAAACCATTAACTTTGCACAAACGACACCTTTGATCGCGACGATCGCCAACTTGAATAAGATGGAAATCCGAATGCAGGTCGCAGAAGGTGACTACACTAAATTAAAAGAAAACATGCCAGTTAAATTTAGCACCTTGGCAGACCCCAATGTGAAATTAGATGGTGTGATTCAAAGTATTGATCCTGCTTTAACGACCCTGACCAAAGGAACTTACGACGATAAAAATGAAAATGCGAATGCAGCAGTGTTCTACTATGCAAGAATGTTGGTGGACAACCCTGAGCGTAAACTCAGTATCGGTATGACAACCCAAAATGACATTATTGTAAATCAAAAAAAGAATGTGCTGAAAATTCCGAAAACAACGGTGATTGGATATGGATCAGATGCCATGGTTTACCTCTATCAACCTGATACAAAACCTCAACCAAGAAAAGTCGTGACTGGAATTTCTGACTCAAATGATATTGAAATCAAGTCTGGTTTAAAGTTGGGTGAAAAAATTTTGGCAGAGGCACCTGACGATAGTGCGAATACATCAGGCGATACTTAATGAGTTTGATTGAACTAAAAAAAATAAATAAATTTGTAGGTCCAGAAAATAATCAACAACACATCCTAAAAGATGTCAGTCTCAGTATTGAACAGGGTAAGTTTATTTCGATTATTGGGCAATCAGGTTCAGGTAAGTCTACTTTAATGAATTTACTTGGATGTTTGGATCAAGCCTCTTCAGGACAGTTTCTGTTTCGTGGACAAGATATTTCCTTATTGAGTAATGATGAGCTTTCATCGTTACGTTTAAAAAGTTTTGGGTTTGTGTTCCAACGCTATAATTTATTGAATGCTTTATCTGCTTTAGAGAATGTCGCCTTGCCCGCGATTTATTCAAATTTGAATGCAGAAAACCGTGCAGATCGAGCACTGCAACTTTTAGCTCAGCTCGGTTTAGCTGATAAGAGTGACAATAAACCCAATGAAATGTCGGGTGGACAGCAGCAACGAGTCAGTATTGCCCGCGCGCTTATGAATGGTGGTGAGGTTATTTTAGCCGATGAACCCACAGGCGCTTTGGATTCTGAAAGTGGTGAAATGGTCTTGCAAATTTTGGAAGATCTACACCGTCAAGGGCATACGATTATTTTAGTTACTCATGATAAAAGTATTGCAGAACGTGCAGATCGTGTCATTGAAATTAAAGATGGACGCATTCTTTCGGATACGCAGCGTAAATCTTTAGGGCAAGTTTCTCCATCAAAAGTTTTTCATGCGGACATGAAATTCAGCTTTGTTTCCCAAGTGTATGAAGCGATGAAAATGTCTTTGCACTCAATTTTCGCCAATCGTTTAAGGTCATTTTTGACCATGCTAGGGATTATTATTGGCATTTGCTCAGTCATCATTGTCATTGCCATTGGTAATGGCGCAAAAGAAAAGTTTTTGAATGATTGGGGAGGATTGAAAACAGCAACACTTGAGATTTATCCGGGGGGAACAGCTTTAGCTGCATCTGCCAGCCGTTTAAATATGGATGATTTAAATGCTCTCAATGAGATGAAAGAAATTACCCATGTTTCTCCACATGTCAGTTTAAGCGGGAACATGATTTATCAAAATCGTAATATTGATGTGAGTGCAACAGGTGCAGATGGTTTTTATTTAAAAATTAGAAACATGAAAGTTCAACATGGTCGCTTTTTTACACAGAGCGATGTTGAACAGCGCTCCCAAATCGTAGTGATTGATAAGCAAGCTGCTGAAAAATTATTTGGACAGCAAAAATTAGCTTTAGGTAAAACAGTCTTATTTAATAAGCGTTCTTATGAAGTTGTTGGAATCGCTGAACCTCAATATAGCTCAGGTTCTTCACAAATTTGGATGCCTTATAATGTATTGATGTCGCAAATTTCAAGTAGTGATAATGTCAATCTGCTGACTGCGGTACTACATCAAAATACTGACTCAGTGAAAGCCGAAAAGAAAGTGAGGCAACTATTGATTGCTCGTCATGGTGTGGAGGATTTTGATATATACAACAGCGATGAGTCTATGAAGTCCTTTGAAAAATATTTAGGAACGATGACTTTCTTTATTTCTGCAGTAGCCTTTATTTCATTGGTCGTAGGTGGCGTTGGTGTGATGAATATCATGCTCGTTTCTGTGACCGAGCGAATTAAGGAAATTGGCTTACGAATAGCAGTTGGTGCTCGCCAAAGTGATGTGCAGGCTCAGTTTTTGATTGAATCTGCAGTTTTATGTTTAATTGGTGGCGTAATTGGTGTTGCGATCGCCTTGATCGCCAGTTTTATTTTTAATGCGATTAGCTCAGATTATAAGATGGTATTTTCATGGTCAGTTGCTATTATCGCACTGCTATTTTCAACGCTGGTTGGTTTGATCTTTGGTTATATGCCCGCTAAACGTGCTGCAAACTTAAAACCAATTGAAGCCTTAGCCCATGAATAAGAAAAAATTAGAGATGGCTGTTCAGTGAGTATTGTCTGTATTAACAGGTATTCAAAGTTCAAGATACTAAAGTTAACATTTTTTATCGTGGAATTTATTGTTGCAAATCAGTCTAATATTTTAACTGCAAATTCAATTTTTTTACTTACTAAACCGTAAGTACTTCTCATCCTTCTTCTGCCTCAATAAGCTTTTAATTCGCCTTGTTGCACTGCCACATCCGCAGTATGACGAGGGGGAATATGGCACTTTTGCTTTAAAGCTTATTTAAAAAATAAAGATCAATAAGAACCATAGATAAATTTATCTCATGAGGCTGATATGACAAAACTCCTAACCACTAGTTTATTTGTGACCACCATTGCTTTAAGTGGCTGTAATGATTCTGATGATAAAAGTCCAAAAGATTCATCAAATCCATCTCCACTCACTTTGCAGACTTATACTCCTGGAGAGGATGCTGTTTTTGCCGTTGCATCAACTTTAATTTCAGGAAAAAAAGATGCTATTTTGGTCGATGCTCAATTTCAGAATCAATACGCTAAAGACGTAGTCAATCTGATTAAGAAATCAGGTAAAAATTTAAAATATATTTATATTTCCCATAGTGACCCTGACTATTATTTTGGAACCAATGAAATTTTAAAAGCATTTCCAAATGCTAAGGTTGTTTCAACCGCGCAGACAGCTTATTTGATACAAGCCTCTAAAGAAGATAAGTTATCAGTTTGGCAGCCACAATTAGCAAAAGGCGATGCCCCTGAAAAGATTATTATTCCTGAAGCCTTAAATTCAGGATATATGGAATTAGATGGGCAAAAGATTCAAGTCCAACTTGATCCAGAGGATTCCGCACATAGTTTCTTATGGATTCCAAGTTTAAAAACAGCATTGGGTGGTATTTCGGTCGCTTATGATGAGCATTTGTGGATGGCCGATACCAATGGTGTGCAAGGGATCGATCTTTGGAAGAAGCAAATTGATAAAATACTGAGTTTAAATCCTGAAAAAGTGATCCCAGGTCATTATGTAAAAAGTGACTTTTCACCTAAGCCATTGGATTGGATTAAAGGGTATTTAACGAACTTTAAAACAGCAGTTACTGAAAATCAAAGCTCGGAGGGGATTTTGGGATATATGAAAGCAAAGTATCCAGATCTTGAGTCGAGTGAAGAAGTGCTAAAAATGTCTGCACAAGTATTTGCCAAAGAAACCGATTGGAAAGTTGCATCTCCTTATCCGCCAATAGGACAAAAAATTCAAGTCGATTTTACGAGTTTGAAATTTGATCTTGATGTCAAAGACCATCAGAACCTAACTTTTACAGGTGCTGGTGGCGCAGTTGGGCCAGATCTTTCTGAAGCGGTAAAATATACACCTGTTGAGATTGCTAAAAATATTTTTATGGTTTATTGGCATGAGGATAAATCAGGAGATAATGTCGTTCATATTCAAGATTATAATCGAGATATCGTTTACACCAACATTGCTGGGAATGATGGAACAATTCATCTTAAAGGCAAAATACTAGGCGTCAAAGGTGTAATCAAGGACATCGGTTTACAACAAGCATTGAATAAACCATTCTTCGCTATTGGACAGACTTTGGCGTTAAACATCAATGGTCAAACGCAGCGTCTTGAATTCAAAGACCAAGGTCTTTTAAATATCACATCAGGACAAAATACATCTGCCAATATTGAATATGTAGCCACACAGGTTGGACCTGAGCAGTTTATGGTGTATTGGACAGATGATGCGACTAGAGAAAATGTTGTATTAGTCATCGATCAAAAGCAAAAGATCGTTTACCAAAATATCGCAATGCCAGATGGAAAATTTAATCATCATCGAGGTACATTTAGTCTTCTACCGAAATAATGATGATTTAGTCCTTTCTATGCTGTGTAAGAGCACCTTTGGGTGCTCGAGTTATTGATCAATTTAACATAGAAAAATGGCAGAGCTAATCTTAAACATTGTATACCTTCGATGTAGGTCATTGAAAAAACCATTATCAAGTTGCTTGTATAATGTACAAAAAAGCGTAATATCGCTTTCCCATCATGAAGGATGGATAAACTGAAGGTGATTAAAAAATGGCAAAGAAAAAAGCGTTGCCAGAAGTTGTGATTCACAACTTTGTGGCAAAACATATGCATGAAGTCAACAAAAGCCAAGTTTTTGTAGATCGTAAGAAAAATGCAAAACGTGGCTACAGCAAGCATAAAAAAGGGAGATATTCGAATGACTATCTCCCTTTTTTATATGCCTAAACACGTGAAGATTATTCTGCTCCACCACTACTTCCACCATAATCTATATCTACATATGATGATTCGCTCATTTGGTGTTCAGAATTCATCGTTCAACCATGATCTAGCGTATAATTTGAAATAGGTTTATTGGGTCTTGAACTACTTTTTAATTTACTAACATATAAATGAAATAGAATTACCGAGATCGCTACGATCAACATGAAGATTAAAAAAAAAGCCAATTGATCATGTTGTTACTCAGCTGTATCTCTGCTTAAACGGGGATTCGTATTAAGCATTTACAATACGATTCGATTTCACCATATCCGCTAAACCATGGTGACGGAAATAATATTCCATCCAACTTTTCACAATGAGTGGATTACTCATTTTCACCACTTCATCTAAAAGCGTTTGCGCATCTACCATTGGAACATGACAAATTGCTTTACGGACTCTGAGAATATTGCTCGAACTCATTGAAAGCGTATTAAAGCCCATTGCCATCAGTAAAATTGCTGAGAGTGGATCGCCAGCCATTTCACCACAAATACTGACAGGTTTGTCATATTTATGACACTCTTGAACTAAGCGTTGCAATGCTCGAAGCACTGAGGGATGGAAGTGAGAATAAACACTCGATACACGTGGGTTATTACGGTCGACTGCCAACAAATATTGGATTAAATCATTCGAACCCACAGAGAAGAAATCAACTAATTCTGCAAACTCACCAATTTGAAGTAAAACACTAGGTACTTCCACCATGATGCCAATTTTAGGACGATTAATTTTAACTTGTTCTTCTTCCTGAACCGCAGCTAAGTCACGCTCAATAATATAAAGCGCTTCTTCTACTTCACTGACGCTGGTGATCATTGGCAGCAAAATATGCAAATTATTCAAACCAACACTGGCTTTTAACATCGCACGAATTTGTGAAGAGAAAATCTCAGGATGATCCAAGGTAAAACGAATCCCTCTCCATCCTAATGCTGAGTTTTCTTCTTCTATTTCGAAATAAGGTAAATCTTTATCTGCACCAATATCCAAAGTACGCATCACGACTGGTTTATTGGCAAAGTGACTAAGTTGTTGACGGTAAATCGCCCGTTGCTCTTCTTCACCCGGGAAACGATCACGCAACATAAATGGAATTTCTGAACGATAGAGTCCGACACCTTTGGCACCACGTTGTACACCACGCACGACATCAATCATTAAACCTGTATTCACAAATAAGCGTACTGCAACACCATCAGGAGTGATGGCATCTTTGGTTTCATACTGTTTAAGATCTTTGGCAATTTGTTCTTCTTCTTTTTGGATGTCACGATAACGTTGACGTAAACGACGTGGTGGATTGATAAATACACGTCCTTGATAGGCATCAACAATCATTTCCACATCATCAAGTGTGGTTACTGGTAGCTCGGTGACCCCAACGACTGTCGGGATACCCAAAGCACGTGCCACAATCACCATATGTGAATTGGCAGCCCCTTCAGACGTCACAATCGCTGCAATCTTATCGACAGGTAGTTCAACCAATGCTGCCGTACTGATTTCCTCACCCACGATGATACTGTCATTACTCAGTTCACGATGACTCAGATCATCTTCTTGAAGTGCTGCTAAAATACGACGCCCAAGGTCTTTTAGGTCTGCAACACGTTCTCGTAAATAATCGTCTTCCATTTGTGCAAAGATTGCCACATGACGATCAATAACGTGTTTAACTGCACCTTGAGCCCAGTGACCATCACGGATTAACTCTTTGATTTCAGCAGGCAGGGCATTCTCATCCAACATTCTCAAGAATACGCTAAATAATGCACGTTCCTCAGACATCAAAGAATCTTGCATTTTATCATCAAGTGATTGAATTTCTTGGCGAACTGAATCAACCGCATGATCAAGTAATTCAAGCTCTTCGCTGATATCTTCAGCTTCGCGGTCAGGTACTGAACCTAAATCTGCGGGTGGATAAAGAATAAGTGCACGACCTAATGCAATACCACCTGCACCTGATGATCCTTGAAATGTTTTATAGGTTGGAGAATTATTTGGCTTACGGAAAACATCAATATTTCCAACTGCATGCGCATGCGCGATAACGCCAGAAAGTTGCGCACAAAGTGTGACTAAAAAGGATTCAGCAGCTTCGCTAAAGTCTTGTGGTTCAGTATTCTGAACCACGAGAACACCCATGACTTTTCGACGATACATAACAGGAACGCCAAGGAAAGAGTTATAAATCTCTTCACCCGTTTCTGGGAAATACGCGAAACGCTCATGTTTAAACGCATTCTCGATATTGACGATTTCCTCGCGTTGCCCAACAAGTCCGACCAAACCCTCACCCAACTGCAGTGAGACATTGCCAATGGATTCAGCGTTTAAGCCTTTGGAAGCCATCAGAACATAACGTTGGTTACGTTCATCAAGTAAATAAATAGAGCACACATCTACATGCATTGCTTCAGAAATTTGGTTGACCATAATTTCTAACGAATCATGCAAACTGACAGACGCATTGATTTCTTGGACAATGCGCCGTAAAGAGTCTAATTGCATGTTCGACATGTAGCGGTGCTCCTCTTAAAGGGATGTAATTATGGTGATTATTCAAATAGTCGAAATAAAAATCAAACATTTAAATTCAATGTTTAATATAAATCATGCTATGGCAGATGCATACACAATTCCAACATGGCACGACGGTAAACATCTTTTTTGAAGTTCACCACTTGGCCTAGTGGATACCAATAGCTGACCCATTGCCATTGATCAAACTCTGGCGGATCATTTAAGTTCAACTGAATATGATTCGTTGACGCGACTAATTTCAATAAAAACCATTTTTGCTTTTGTCCGATACACACAGGATCAGAATCTGATCTGATGTAGCGAAGTGGCAAACGATAATGTAACCAACCTTCGGTCTGAGCAATTATTTGGACGTGCTCCGGCAATAACCCGACTTCTTCACGGAGTTCCCTGAAAAGTGCCTGTTCTGGAGTTTCACCAAATTGGATGCCTCCTTGAGGAAATTGCCAAGCATTGTGACCAATGCGTTTTGCCCATAAAACTTGTCCAATATCATTTGCCAAAATGATCCCGACATTCGGTCGGAAACCTTCTGAGTCGATCATTTGGCACCTAAAATTTATTAAATTCGTTGACTTTGGGTTCGGGGGCATCCACTCTCTATGCCCAACTCGAAAAGTTCAAAGTAATAATGTTTTAAAATTGCTATGATCTTAACGAATTTCTATCGACTAGCGGAGATAGATTTACATTTTTTTTCTTAAATTTCAGTTTGAACGAGTAATTTCATGAAATTGGCGTTGTTTGATTTAGATCACACCTTGTTAAATACCGACTCTGACCATTCTTGGGGCGAGTTTTTAGTCAATGAAGGCTTGGTTGATCCAGTTCGACATCGTGCCATGAATGATAAATTTTATGAAGATTACAAAGCGGGACAACTTGATCCAATTGCCTACAACGAATTCGTATTTGAATTTTTAACACAACATGACAATGAGTATTTAACCGACTTACATCAGCTTTTTATGCAAAAAGTCATTCGTCCACAAATGCGCCCAGAAGGGTTTAAAGCCATTCAGCGTCACAAAGATGCTGGGCATCAATTAGTAGGGATTACCGCAACATCAGATTTTATTACTGCACCTATTTTTCGTGAATTTGGTATTACAGAAATTATTGCAACCAATGCAGAAGTGGTTGATGGTAAATATACGGGTAAAGTCATTAATATTCCGTGTTATCAAAAAGGTAAATTGGCACGATTAGATCAATGGCTTGAGGGACGAGACGTTACTGAATCATGGGCATATTCAGACTCTATTAATGATCGATTCTTATTGGAATATGCGGATCATGCGATTGCAGTCAATCCAGATGATCGTCTTGAAGCATTGGCTAAAGAGCAGGGTTGGGATATCCAAGACTGGTCCATTTAAGACAATTTTATTCTCAAAATTCAAAATTGCTAAAGCCATTGTATCAATGGCTTTTTTTCATTTATTAGAATTGAAATAACTTGAGATGAAATTCAGCATAAATTTACAGACGCTTTCATCGCTTGTTGATATCTTATGCGGAAACAATTAACTTAAAATTAATCAAAATCATAAGGAATACAGGATGCTAAATACAGAGCCAAGAATGACCAACTTATTTGAGCAATTAGGATTGGATTCTAGCGAGCAAGCTATTGCAGAATTTATTGAAACACATCAGTTAGAAGCTGAAACCTTTTTGACTGAAGCAAGTTTTTGGTCTGAAGGTCAACGTCAATTTTTGAAAGAAAAATTATGTTCAGATGGTTCATGGGCATTAATTATCGATCAGCTCAATGAGTCTTTACATGAAGATTCATTGAAGAAAAAAGCTTAAGTAGCTCACTTGTCTTAATAAAGTAAAAAGTCATCTTATTAGATGACTTTTTAAATATCGAGTGCCGAAATTATTTCATTAAATCAACCAGTGCCTTGGCTGCCTTAGATTGGGTGCGTCCCGGATGCCAAACCATACCCAATTGACGCTGCATTTCTAAATTAATATCCAGTCTGACCAAGTCTTGATTGACTAAAGTACTTGGCAGGACAGACCAACCTAACCCAATAGAAGCCAACATGCGAATGGATTCAAGCGGATTATTGCTCATGGACACTTTAGGTTTTAATCCATTTTTTTCAAATTCTGCAAGGGTGATCTGCGCTGTATATGTTTGAGCTGCAGGTAATAAACTTGGGTACTGCATGAGATCTTCAAGGCTTAAATTTTTCATATTTGCCAATGGATGAAAAACTGCAGCAACGAAAACCAAAGGATCACTCCATAAAGGAACATATTTTAAACGTTCATCTAGGACAGGGGGTAAGGTTAAGAATGCCAGTTCAAGGTCACCGGCTAACACTTTTTCATGCGCTTGTTCTGAATCTACAAAATGCACATCTAATGTCACATCAGGATATTGCTGAACATAGCTTTTTAAATGTTGCGGTAAATGATGTAATCCAATGTGATGGCTGGTACCAACTTTGAGCTTTCCTTTAATCTGATTTTGGTCGTGGCTTAAGGTGTGATGAATATCACCTAGTTCATTTAACCAATTTTTAACTTTAGGAAGCAGGGAGTGAGCCGCATGCGTGGCTTGTACACCTCGGCCAGCAGATTCAAATAATTTAACACCAAAATAATCTTCTAAACTATGGATACGTTTGGTGACAGCGGGCTGAGTGATAAATAGTTGATCAGCTGCCATAGAAATCGAACCCGTTTCCATGACTTTTATAAAAGCTTCAAAGGCAGCAAGATTCATAATTTAAACTCGGTTATGAAAATATTATTTAATTATAAAATAAATTTATATCTATTGCGAAGTAATTCTTCATAAACTGTTGCAAAAAAAGCCGCATAGTGCGACTTAGATGAGGAGGATCACAGGTGAAACTATGCGACGATATTTTCTTCCTGTTGTATCGTTTTTTTCTCCCACACGCGTTCGTGAATGAAATAAGCTACGGCTTGTACAGTAGGCTCAAGTAAACTCAAAGTAATTGCCATCCAAATGCTGCCTGTGACAAGGTAGCCTACAATCATGGCTACCGTAATGTGCATAATGTAGTAGCTTAATGTTTTTTTGAACATGCGTTGATTATCTTCAACAAATTTTTGAATATGTGCCATGTGAACATCCTCAGTTGGTGGTGATCTTGGAGATGTTTAAATGATAAGCATTCTTATTTAATCTGTAAAAGCGAATATTATTTTTAAATTAATCGTTTTTATAGATGGTTTTGGTGTTTAAATTGATTCTAAAAAGTTTTTAAACTAATAAAAATGATAAATTAGATTTATGTGAATAGGCCGTTATAATCGTAATTAATGACAGAATTACCCAGTCCAGTGGAGCAAATCGACATGGCAGGCGAAACCCAAAAAGCAGAAACTCAAACAAAAAAAACGTTGTACGATAAATTGTGGGACGATCATTTAGTTAAACAACGCGATGATGGTTCTTCTTTACTTTATATCGATCGTCACTTGTTGCATGAAGTGACTTCTCCACAAGCTTTTGAAGGCTTACAACTTGCAGGACGTAAACCTTGGCGTTTAAGTGCAAACGTGGCAACTCCTGACCATAACGTACCAACGTCTACGAAAGAGCGTTCTGAAGGGATTGCGGGGATCGAAGATGATACTTCACGTATCCAAGTGCAAACTTTAGATGATAACTGTAAAACATTTAATGTTGCACAGTTTGATATCAACGATGTCCGTCAAGGGATCGCACACGTTGTTGGACCTGAGCAAGGTTTAACTTTACCAGGTATGACGGTTGTTTGTGGTGACTCTCATACAGCGACGCATGGTGCATTTGGTTGCTTGGCACACGGTATTGGGACTTCTGAAGTTGAACATGTATTGGCAACGCAATGCTTAGTTCAAAAGAAAATGAAAAACATGTTGGTACGTGTTGACGGTAAATTAGGTCAAGGCGTAACACCAAAAGATGTGGTTTTAGCGATTATTGGTAAAATCGGTACAGCTGGTGGTACAGGTCATGCCATCGAATTTGGTGGTCAAGTATTCCGTGATATGTCGATCGAAGGTCGTATGACGGTGTGTAACATGGCGATTGAAGGCGGTGCCCGTGTAGGTATGGTTGCTGTTGATGAAAAAACCATTGAATACGTAAAAAATCGTCCATATGCACCGAAAGGCGAGCAGTGGGATCAAGCGGTTGCGTATTGGAATACTTTGCATTCTGATGAAGGTGCACACTTTGATACAGTGGTTGTATTACAAGGTGAAGAGATTGAACCACAAGTGTCTTGGGGTACATCTCCTGAGATGGTGATTCCTGTTTCTCAAGCAGTACCGACTTTAGAACAAGCCAAAGATGATGTGCAACGTAACGACTGGACACGTGCTTATCAATATATGGGTTTAACCGCGGGTCAAGCATTGTCTGATATTAAATTGGATCGCGTATTTATCGGTTCTTGCACCAACTCTCGTATTGAAGATATCCGTGCGGCAGCTGAAGTTGCAAAAGGCAAAAAAGTTGCAAGCACGATTAAGCAAGCGATGGTGGTGCCAGGTTCTGGCTTAGTCAAAGCACAAGCAGAAGCTGAAGGTTTGGATAAAATCTTAATAGAAGCTGGTTTTGAATGGCGTGAGCCGGGTTGCTCAATGTGTTTAGCAATGAACGCAGATAAATTACAACCGGGTGAGCACTGTGCGTCTACTTCAAACCGTAACTTCGAAGGTCGTCAAGGTAATGGTGGTCGTACACATTTAGTGAGTCCAGCGATGGCAGCAGCAGCGGCAATTGCGGGTCATTTTGTTGATGTACGTTCATTCTAAGAGGAGCAAACAACATGAAAAAATATACTGTTGAACAAGGTATCGTTGCACCTTTAGACCGTGCCAATGTCGATACAGATTTAATTATTCCAAAACAGTTCTTGAAATCAATTAAGCGTACAGGTTTCGGCGCGAATTTGTTTGATGAGTTACGTTATTTAGATGAAGGCTACTTGGGGCAAGACAACTCAAAACGTCCTTTGAATCCAAATTTTGAGTTGAACAAACCACGTTATCAAGGTGCTTCAATCTTGATTTCACGTGCCAACTTTGGTTGTGGTTCAAGCCGAGAACATGCGCCATGGGCTTTAGAAGAATATGGTTTTCGTACCGTAATCGCACCAAGCTATGCAGACATTTTCTACAACAACAGCTTTAAAAATGGCATGTTACCAGTGATCTTGTCTGAAGAGATTGTGGATCAATTATTCAAAGAGTGTGCAGCTCAAGAAGGTTATCAGTTAACGATTGATCTTGAAGCACAAGAAGTACGTACACCTACAGGCGAAGCATTTAAATTTGAAGTTGATCCATTCAGAAAGCACTGTTTGTTGAATGGTTTAGATGATATTGGTTTAACGTTACAAGCGGCAGAAGACATTCGTGCTTATGAGGAAAGAACTAAAGCTGTTCGCCCATGGGTATTCCAAGAAATCAAAGCGTAACTGATACTTAAAGCTATAGTGCTCTGATTCAAGTCTTGCTAATATCGGTGCAAAATTATTCTTTTAGTTTTGCGCCGTTTGGTGAGGTTGGGCACAAATGAAGGCAAAAGTTTTATTACGCTACGCGTTTTTCGGATTGTCTGTCGCCGTTTTATCCGCTTGTCAGACCGTAGACCGATTACAACTGAAAAAGATTAAAGAAACGCCTGAAACCAGAAATCATGCTTTGATTTATTGCTCAGGAACGTTGAATTGTGAGTTTGAAAGATTCGATGAGCATCCCATTGTTGATGCTCAATCTCGAAGATTAGATCAGCGTGCGATCAAGCAAGGTATCGTGCGATTAAATGCTGACTCTTTGAAAGATCCGCAAGCCTTATATCTTTCAGTTCCTGCTGGACTGCATGAAGTGGTGGTTCGCTTTTATCCGATTTCAGAGGAAAAAGCAGAAACTATTAATGTTATCCATCGCTTCGAAGCAAAAAAAGATTACCGATTTGTAATGTTTAGAGATCGAAGCAGTGGGAAAAAAAGTTTACTTGATGCTTCTGCACCAGAGCCATTATGTGTTGACTTGTTGCAAGAGCAACAAACCATTCGTCGTTTCTGCAAACCCTATAATGTTCTCAATGGACTAGGTGAGTTTGTGGAACAAAAAAATTTAAAAACACGTTAGTTCATACTAACTTTATAAATGGAAAATCTCATGTCTAAACAAATCTTGATTTTAGCTGGTGACGGCATTGGTCCTGAAATTGTAAAAGCAGCTGAACAGGTCCTCACCCGTGTCAATGAAAAATTCAATCTAGATTTAACATGGGAACAAGGTTTATTGGGTGGCGCTGCAATTGATGCGCATGGTTCACCTTATCCAGAAGTTACCTCTGAACAAGCAAAAAAAGCAGATGCGATTTTGTTAGGTGCTGTTGGTGGTCCGAAGTGGGATACAATTGAGCGCTCAATTCGTCCTGAGCGTGGTTTATTGAAATTACGTAGCGAACTTAACCTTTTCGCTAACTTGCGCCCAGCGATCTTGTATCCTCAATTGGCAGATGCTTCAAGTTTGAAACCTGAAATTGTTTCAGGCTTAGATATTTTAATTGTCCGTGAATTAACTGGTGGTATTTACTTCGGTCAACCACGTGGTATTCGCGAATTAGAGAATGGTGAGAAGCAAGGCTTTAATACCGACGTATATGCAGAGTCAGAAATCAAACGTATTGCTAAAGTGGCGTTTGAAATGGCGAAACTACGCGGTGGTAAAGTGTGTTCAGTGGATAAGGCAAATGTTCTTGAAGTCACTGAGCTTTGGAAACAAACAGTAACTCAGTTACATGCTGAACAGTATGCTGACATTAACTTGTCACATATGTACGTTGACAATGCAGCAATGCAATTGGTTCGTGCACCTAAACAATTTGATGTGATCGTAACAGGTAACTTGTTCGGTGATATCTTGTCTGATGAGGCTGCGATGTTGACTGGTTCAATCGGTATGTTGCCATCAGCTTCATTAGATGAAAATGGTAAAGGGATGTATGAGCCTTGTCATGGTTCAGCACCAGATATCGCAGGTCAAAATATCGCAAACCCATTGGCAACAATTTTATCTGTTGCAATGATGCTTCGATATACGTTCCGTCAAGAAGCTGCAGCAAAAGCGATTGAAGATGCAGTAGGGAATGTTTTAGATCAAGGTTTACGTACAGCTGACATTATGTCTGAAGGCATGAAGAAGGTCGGGACAATTGAAATGGGTGAAGCAGTTGTTGCAGCGCTTAACTAATTTCAGTTGATTCATTCAAAACGCAGCCTATGAGCTGCGTTTTTTATTGCCGAGCTTTCGAAAGCGATATTTTTTTTAAACTAAAAACACTTGAGCAAGTCATTACGTTACCGTATCACAGCTTTGCTGAAGCTGCACGTACAGGAATCATAAAATCATTTTCATCTCTCATCGAATTTCCCATTGGAATCGAGGTGTTGACTATACGTTCAAAAGTGAAAATTGCCCGCTCAGCTTGAATCACAAGATTAGACTTCAGCTTAATGTTAAAAGAATTCAAATCGGTAGTTTCACGCATATGTTGTATATCTTGCCCTACAAATTGTGAAACATAAGTGTTCATATTTTTTTGTTTTGAAAATTTGCTGTTTGGCACGCCGTAAATAGGAAAAGTGTAAATATGCAGATGAGCAAAACCACAATTTATTTAATGCGCAAAATAGTGGGGCAGTACGACGATTTTTTAGATTGAATGTGCAAATGGGCTTTGTTGGTATATATGATTGGATAGTAAATGAATAAATAGTGAGTTAGGACTTACGCACTATTATTTATAGATTCTCTGTGGTAGCAGATGATTTTTATCGAGAATAAAGTCATCAATGAAGTTTTTGATAACTGGTCTAAATAATTTCTTCTGCCAACGATATACATTTTCAAAGATCCGCTCAAACTGGTTCTTTTGTATCTCGACGTAGGCCATCAAGGCTGAAAAAATATGATTCAAAATCAGTTTAGATCGTCTTACTTGAAACTTTTCAATATGACAAACCTGTTTAATTACTCGATGATATTGTTCTATTTTCCAATGACTTGAATGTAATTCATAAAAACCATCAAAGGACAATAAATCATCTTCATCTTGATGCACAATATAAAATCTCTGCTGTTCTTTTAACTGAGTCTTAAATAATTGTACAAAGCCAACATCTTTGAGCCAGACCACTTGACCCTGATGAAAATTTGGCAATAAACGCAGTTGAAACCATTGTCCTTTTTCTGGGGAAACCTTACGGTTACAGTCGATACCAAACATAAATCGAATACCATATTTT
>NZ_VPEE01000002.1:0-21357 GCF_013417345.1 Acinetobacter sp. YH16032
ACCAGAAGAAGCATTAAAGATTCTTGAACAAGAGAAAAAAACGGATCAGAAGCCATCAAAATTTTTTTATTTATCATCATTTGTGGTTGGTATTCTTTTATATTTAATAATACGCAATTTCGCATAATGTATATTATGTTAAATAGAATATCTGGAACAACAACCCTTAACATTGGTTTATATAATTTGTGATGGCTAAGAATTCAGTATCAAGGAATCTTAGATAAAACTCGTCATTGAGAAAAAAATTTTGATGAAAGAAGAAGATGTAATACATGCTCTGATCAAATATTACTTGAAGAATCTAAAACCCAAAGAAGCTGTAAAATTAGGAGGATTAACAGCCCTTTTATTCTTAAATTTAAAACTAGAGTCCACCATTAGATAACGTGGACTCTTTTTTTACCAGCTTAATCAATTAAGATAGAATTATATTTTTCAGGTAAAAGTCCATATTCACCCCATTTTAAGTACTCGACACAGAGACCGATACCATTACCTGTGATTTTGCCCCAAAAAAGAACAATTCGTCCTTCTGAATTATCACCAATTCCGTGTCTACGCTGGGCTAAATTAGTATCTTTTAAATAGAAATCAGGAATTTCAGGAATTTCAGGATTAGAAACTAATCTAGTCATCCGTATATTATGATCTTCACCTTTTCCACCAACATAAGAGTTGCGAATGATTCCATAATATAGTTTAGGTTCCTCATCTTCCTCTGTGACATCTTCTACACTATGCAACAATTCATTCAATTGAACAGCTACATTAGAGTTTGGTAAATAAAAATATTTATAGAAGTTTTCATGGAACTTTTTACAAATACCAGCAACAGTTGATATTTTTGAAGGCAAATCAAAAGCTTCACCATTGTGTCTGGAAATTGGAATAGTTGTAAGTGGACCATCCTCATCCTCAATAGCTGTCACATCATATTCGCCTGCTTGTTCATCATCCATTACTGGAGGATCAGTTTTGAAGCTACTAATAATAGCTAGTTCTTTGTTTTCAATTGCTTGTTTTGCTTCTTCCTCATTTTCGTACAATTTACCTTCTGCTTTAGGTGTTCTTAATTTACATTCAACTTTGCTATATGAAGGTAAATGTGAAAATGAAGCTTTTCGCCCATTTGAAAAATAATCACCACTTAAGGGTTTTCTAGATAAAGGTGTAAAACATATTGGGCAGAAAATACTCCCTTTCATGGAGGAATCAAATTCTGTAGCAACAATTTTTACAGCATTTTGTAGAAGATCCTCCTTGCTACCATCTTCAAATGTCCAGCCACTTAAATACAATGCAATTTTAATTTTATTATCAGCCATTTTTTCTCTTCACGTCATTCTGAAGTCACACAACTTCAATTTATGTTAAATAGGATATCTTTAACAGCACACCAATACTACCCATCGTCTTGTTACATCGCTTAAAACAACTAATGATTAGAATTCAAATTAGGAAAAAAAATTTAAACCAAAACACAATCTGTCATTTTTGATGGACCATTGAGTATATACAGCAACGTTCTCAATTTTTGTCTAGCTCAGGTTATAATGCTCATCTTACATAATTCAGTTGATCTACTATGAACACTTCCAATGACCCTTTACATGGCAAAAAACTTGCTGACATTTTAGATGAGTTATTGGATTACTACGGAGGCTTTGAAGGATTAAGTCGTAAAATTGAAATTCGTTGTTTTTGCATCGACCCAAGTGTTAAATCATCTTTACGATTCCTACGGACTACACCATGGGCACGTGAAAAAGTAGAAAGCTTATATTTGTATGTTCTCCGTCAAAAAGCTAAACAGAAATTGTAGCCAACAAAAAAACTCACGCTATGTTTAATCTTTTAGACCCAATCGTAGAATAGCCTTAATGAGTATCTATCGTTTTGTTGACAGCGTGTAGTTATGGGTGGAAGCCCCACTCTCCTACTACATAGGACAACGATCAATCATCTAAATCCAGTCTTATCAAGTCTAGAGCTAAAAGCTATAATATGTTTTTAAAAAGTTTTAGATCATATGCTTGAACTCATTCACTCATATCCTCAAGCCAAATTGGTGAATACTTTCCAAGCATTAGCGAATGAAGTTTTTGAAGACCCTGTCAATGCTTTATGTTGGTATAGGCATTTAGATTACAATTTCAAAGAAATCGTTGAAAAACTTACACTCATAGAAGATATTACTGAAATTACCATCGCTCAATTAGAGCAACTCAAACTTTCAGACTCTGCAAGCAAAGCGAGAGACATTATCCTTAATGATATAATGTTGCTCACCGAATTGGGTGCATCGCCGTCTTTAAACTTAATCAAAGAATATCAGCGTGATGAAGAATTGGATTTTATCAGCACTGATGTATATTCTTTTCATGTAGATCGATCGCCATTAGCAACGGATACATATCTGTGTACCTATTACGGGGCGGCTAGCGATATTATTTCCAATGATCAGGTTGAACAAAAAATTCTAATCCCAGAAATCCGTCAAAAAATTAAATCATTGTTTGATGGCGAAGACCATGAGTTTGACGATTTTCTTGAAGAGACCTATATGGATCTTCACTATCAACCTAAAAATGGTGCAACACCTTTAAATTTAGGAATTGGTCATCTCTGGCGTTTGGCTGTAGATCATCCTGATCAGAAAGCACTTCCTTGTGTTCACCGTGCTCCAAAAGAAAATGCAGGAGAACTCAGATTACTCTTAATTTGTTAAGGAATTCCTTACTCAATTTAGGCGAGTAATTCTTTTTCAGCTTCAAATGGATTAAAGAAATTACACCAAACGATTGGTCCTAAACTCATCTCCGAATCAGTAAGTAAACATTGATCAAAATTTTGGATTAATTGCTCTTTATCCATCTCTTGACCAATTAAAACAATTTCCTGTCTGGCATCACCCGTTTCTGGATGCCAACTCGATTCAATTTCCTGAATAGATTGCGTATCTTGTGGCCATTCCTCTTGTGGTACCGAAGCCCACCAATATCCTGCTTGACCATGCCGAGCCATACCTCCAGCTTGAGACCAAGACATAGCCATTGTTGGTTCCGCAGCAAGCCAAAAAAATCCTTTTGAGCGTATAACACCTTTCCATTCTGAATGAATAAAATTGTAAAAACGTTGTGGGTGAAAGGGTCTTCTTGCTCTGTATACGAAACTTTCGATTCCATATTCTTCAGTTTCAGGCTTATGCTCTCCTCTTAATTCTTTTAACCAACCAGGTGCTTGTGAGGCTTCATCAAAATTAAAAAGCTCTGTGTTGAGTATTTTATCGAGTTCAACCTGACCAAATGTAGATGACTCAATTTTTGCTCTAGGGTTAAGCTTTTTGAGAATCGCATAAAGCTGGGACTTCTGATGCTCATCGATTAAATCAGTTTTGTTTAGAATAATAACATCACAAAATTCGATTTGATCTATCAGTAAATCCACAACAGTACGTTGGTCAAATTCTCCAAGTGATTCGCCACGATCATGAAGAAGATCATATGAACGATAATCACGTAAAAAATTGAATGCATCGACTACGGTCACCATGGTATCTAAACGAGCGTACTCATTTAGAGATACGCCGTCTTCATCTTCAAACGTAAATGTTTCGGCTACAGGTAGAGGCTCTGATATTCCGGTAGATTCAATGACGAGTTGATCAAATTTTTTCTCTTCCGCTAATCGTCTTACTTCTACTAATAAATCTTCTCTCAAAGTACAGCAAATACATCCATTACTCATTTCAACGAGTTTTTCTTCCGTTCGTGATAATTCCGCCCCACCTTCTCTGACTAAAGCAGCATCAATATTGACTTCTGACATATCGTTCACAATTACTGCGACACGTTTTCCTTCTCTATTATTTAAAATATGATTTAAAAGTGTGGTTTTTCCTGCACCAAGAAATCCAGATAGCACAGTGACAGGTAATTTATACGGTTGTGAAGAATCAATATTCATGGTGAGTTACTCGTTTTCATGTTCAACCACATCATTTGATCGCTTATTGCAATCAATGAATGATCTTGATTTTTGATGTAACTAAATCATAATTGTTATGTTATAACATTTCAACATGTTTAATGTTTAGTTAAACTTTAATAAAATTTATTTATAGTGATTCTAAATTGTATTCATCACTGTAGAATCATAAGTAAAACTAAAGAATCTATGTCTTAATTTTTATAATCATATGAGCATATAACAATGAATTTAATCAATCTTATTATTCGTACCACTTTAAGTACTTCTCTGTTACTTGGAGTTTCGAATACGTATGCCGTGGTTGCAGGCGGAATGGTTTCTACTGACTACCATTGGAACAATATTCCTGCTAATGGCTTTGCAACACTTGAAAATCAAATCATCATTACCCATGAGCCAGGAAATGATGGTAATACATTTTGGGCCAATCAATTTTCATTAAAAAATGGAAATATCGGTTATGTTGGATTACAGCAACGAAGCAATGATCAGAAGTATTTAAATTTCTCAATCTGGAAAACGACATCTTGGAAATCAGGATACCCTGCGTATTGCAGACAATTTGATCATGAAGGTGATGGCGTTCAATGTGACTTACCTTATGAATGGAAAGAAGGCACGAAATATAATTTTAAGATTGTGAAAAATAATGACAGTACAGTTTCAGCTTTTGTTAAAGACATGAGTACTGGTAAACAACTTGAAATTGCAAAAATCAATGTGCCTCAGACCTGGGGTGGTTTTGATAGTTTAGCTACATTTACCGAAAATTTCAGACAGCACCAACAACCCAACGGTATTTATGGCTATAACAGTTGTAATGATGTTCATACATCTGTTTCTGCCACCTATTCTGCAATAGCAAACTCTTCAATTAAGTCTAAATCACAAACGACTAAAACTTATGGAAATTGTGTACAAGTGGCATCAGCGCATTGCACGGATGATTCTACTTGCATTTCTACTGTGAATAATGGCAATTACACCCAGCAAAAACCTTTCACTTTGAAAAATGGTGCACGTGGTTTTTGTGCAGATAGCTTGAATGGTGGTCAACAAATGGGATTGTATTCATGCGATCCCAACAACGGCAATCAACGTCTGAGTACGGATCACACACATCGTTTATACTTAACTCATCGGGATGCTTGTTTGATGGGCGATGTTAAAGATAATTTTGTTAAAGTTGCGCCGTGCAATAATGATAGTAGTCAACGATGGCTGTATAGCCGCCATACAAGCCAATATATCAACTTAAAAACAAGTCTATGCCTTGATGCCGCTGATGGTGCAAATAGTATGGCACGCTTACAAATGATTGGATGTCAAAGCAATAATTCATATCAAACGTGGAAAATTACACGTTAACTTATTAAATTCAGAGCTTTAGCATTTAAAGCTCTGAATTTTAATGCTGAAATTTTAATTTTTTTGCTTTCTTTGAGTGACTCGTACTAATTTTAGTACAATTTGATATCTAAATTAGAGATTTTACTTATAGATAAGCCAGCTCACTCAGGTTAAAAGCATTCTTAATACTGGCTCAGAAAACGAAATAAGTTCAATGATTTTAGGGAGATATTTGTCTAAGGTAAATTGTAATATTGATGACAGCAATAAAATAAAAATAATTAAAACTATTCTTCATAAATCTTTGCTATTTTTCCGATAGCGCCGTTAAGGATGAGAAAAAAATTCTTCAAAATATTAAAACTTAATAAATGAGATTAGATTTTTTGTTTATCGCTGAAGATGACAATCAAAAGCCCTTTTTATCTTGGATAGAATAAAACTCTAATCTTATGGTTAAAATGAACATTCATAGTTCTATTTTTTCAATCCATTGTCCTTCATGAATTATAAATTATAGGATATCTAGTTGATTTATGAATTTGGCTGAAATCAGTTAATACTTCAGCATAGTCATCTATGTAACATCAAAAAATCTTAGTGAACTTTTTTCACAAGAACTATTTCTAAATAAATTCTTGTGAAAAAATTGCGTAAAATTTTACTCTCCTCGTCATATTCATGACCTATTTTTGGTCAATGCTTTACTTCTATCACTCATTAAATAAACACTAAGTTGATAAATTTTTTACTAATAATGTTTGATATGTCGATATTTTATTTATTGATGAGTCTAATTTAAAAATTACACTTTTGCTTAGGCTATTTTAGTATTCAAAATTTAAGCCTAAGCATTTAAGATTTTCTTAAATTAGAAACTATAGGTGAAAGCCACTACACCTAAATTTTTCTGATTTTCGTTATAGCGGTTCTTACCACCAAAAATATATTGTCCACTCAATCCGAGTTCTGGTGTCAAGGCATAATCTAGCCCGATAGATGAGAAGCGATAAGCAAATTCTCGTTTTGTATCACCGAGCTCTAGACCTTCATATTTCCCATTATCATTAAAATAGCTCGTTGCAGCACTTGCTGTAGCAGATAATTTATCATTGAGTTGATGGGTATATATTACGTTTAGATAAGTATCCCCTTGGTTTGCATACACAACATCATATGTATATGCAGATAAACTGGTTGATAAAGAGTTTTTATCATTGAATTGGTGTGTGGCAGTTACCCCCATTTCATTGGAAGTTGTATTTGACGCGTTCGGATAGAAATAAGTGGCATTCCAAATATTCCAATTTGTCCTACCAGTATCAAAACTGTAGCCGACAATAAAGTCGTGCTCCAATTTATCAGTTTTACGGCGCTTATCACCTTGAAGTTCAGCATAAGAGTAGCCTAGTGTAGAACCCCAATACCCGACATAGAAGTTGTTATAACTGAGGTTTAGACCTGTTTGAATTGCGAGGTCATCATTTTCTGGTGCATTTGTTAAACCACGTGAAATGTATTTGGAGGTTAATGTGACATATCCATCAAATTGAATTGGTGAATTTGTTTCTTGATTCGTAGAATTTGCATAACTGGGTAAAATAATAAAGCTAGCAGTGCTCAACAGCACTGCTTGAGTCGTTTTAATCATCATAAAATTTATAATTAAGAAAATGAGGGTGAAGTTTCTGCACGATAAAATGGTGCATCTGAAGGGGTTAAAGCAGGTCGATTACGAATGTGATCTGCAATCTTCTCGGCCATCATGATCGTCGTTGCATTGAGATTACCAGTAATAATCAGCGGCATGATAGAAGCATCGACCACTCGCAACCCATCTATTTCATGGACACGACCGTAACCATCTACAACAGCTAAATCATCTTCACCCATTTTACAGCTACACGAAGGATGATACGCTGTTTCTGCATGATTTTTTACAAATTCATCAATTTGCTGATCTGTTTTTAATGCTGAACCTGGACTAATTTCTCTACCTCGATACTGATCTAATGCAGGCTGATGCATAATTTCTCGTGTAATTCTCACTGCATCGCGGAATTCGCGCCAATCTTGTTCAGTGCTCATGTAGTTAAATAAAATGCTCGGATGATCAAAAGGATTTTTCGAGGTTAAGCGAATTCTTCCTCTTGACGGCGATCGCATAGATCCAACATGTGCTTGAAAACCATGTTCATTGATTGCATTGGTACCATTGTAGTTAATTGCAATTGGTAAAAAGTGATACTGGAGATTCGGCCACTCAAACTCATCACTAGAGCGAATGAATCCACCTGCTTCAAACTGATTGCTTGCACCAATTCCTTTACCCAAAAACAGCCATTCAGCGCCAATTTTAGGTTGGTTATACCATTTTAATGCAGGGTAAAGACTGACGGGCTTCTTACATTGGTATTGAAGATACATTTCTAAATGATCTTGCAGATTTTCACCCACTCCCGGTAAATCTTGCACAACCTTTACATCCAGTGACTCTAATAATGACTTAGCTCCTACCCCAGAGCGCTGTAAAATTTGAGGCGATGCAATAGCACCTGCGCACAGCAATACTTCTCGCTCAGCATAGACCTTGTGTAAATTAGTTACATCTTGACCAAGAATGTATTCAACACCGATAGCTTGTTTTTTTTCAAATAAGATTCGATTGGTTGTGGCATGCGTAATAATCGTTAAATTCTGACGACCTTTAGCCATATCTAAATAGCCACGAGCGGTACTGGAACGTCTGCCTTGAGGTGTCACCGTACGATCCATTGGACCAAAGCCTTCTTGTTGGTATCCATTTAAATCATCCGTACGTGGATATCCAGCTTGCACACCCGCTTCAACCATTGCATGAAATAACTCATTATTGTCTGACTTTGGCGTAGCAACACTTACTGGGCCTTGATCACCGTGATATTCATTTGCACCAATATCTCTAGACTCTGCTTTTTTATAGTAAGGTAAACATTCAGCATAGCGCCAATGACTGAGTCCTTTCATTTGAGACCATTGCTCTAAATCCATGGCATTCCCACGGATATAACACATACCGTTAATTAATGATGAACCACCTAAACCTTTACCACGTCCACATTCCATACGGCGGTTATTCATATGTGGTTCTGGATCGGTCAAATATGCCCAATTATAACGTCGACCTTGTAAAGGATAAGCCAAAGCAGCAGGCATTTGAGTTCTAAAATCTAAACGGTAGTCAGGGCCACCCGCTTCAAGGAGCAGAACTTTAATATCTGGATCTTCGGTGAGTCTCGCTGCAAGTACATTCCCAGCAGAACCTGCACCTATGATAATGTAATCATATGTCATAGTGTTCTCCTTAGGCTTTAAATACAGATTGAAATGGACTTAATTCCACTTGTACCGATTTGATTTGCGTGTAGTGTTGTAAAGTCGTTAAACCATTCTCTCTTCCTACACCAGAATGCTTATAGCCACCGACTGGCATTTCAGCTGGTGATTCACCCCACGTATTGATCCAACATATACCTGCTTCAATTTGGTGGATGATTCGATGTGCTTTGACAATATCAGGGGTAACCACGCCAGCAGCCAATCCATAAGAAGTATTATTAGCGCGACGAATCACTTCTTGTTCTGATGTATATGTCAAAATACTCATCACAGGACCGAAGATTTCCTCTTGAACAATGGTCATCTCATCTCGACAATCACTGAAGATTGTAGGCAGTACAAAAGCACCATTTTTTAAATGATCATCTGTTGCTCTAGAACCACCACACACTAAACGTGCTCCCTCGCTTTTAGCATAATCGATGAATGCCAAAATTTTATTCATATGCGCAAAGCTAGATACTGGTCCAAAATTTGTTTCTGGATCTAGCGGATTACCTAAGCGGATATAAGGAATACGTTCTAATAGCTTTTCTTCAAATTTTGGCTGTAATGATTCTGGAATAAATACTCGTGTCCCATTCGTACAAACCTGTCCAGAACTATAGAAATTTGCCATCATTGCAATATCTGCAGCTAAGTCTAAATCAGCATCTTCACAAATAATTAATGGTGACTTCCCACCCAACTCCATCGTGACTTCTTTAAGACTCGATTCAGCAGCTTGAGCCATCACTTTTTTTCCAGTGCTCACACCACCAGTAAATGAAATTTTCGCAATATCTACATGCTGGCTTAAATAGGCACCAATATCACCGCCCCCTGTTACAACATTGAATACCCCATCTGGCACTCCAGCTTCGGTATAAATTTCTGCCAATTTAAAGGCTGTTAATGGAGTAATCTCGCTGGCTTTGAAAATCATTGCATTCCCCGCCGCCAAAGCAGGTGCTGACTTCCATAAGGCAATTTGAATTGGATAATTCCATGCTCCTATACCAGCTACAATTCCCAAAGGTTCACGGCGTGTATAGACAAATGAATCTGTTCTTAAAGGAATCTGTTGACCCTCGAGTACAGGTAAAATTCCAGCGTAGTATTCGAGTACATCAGCCCCTGTCACAATATCTACAGTCGATGTTTCACTATATGCTTTACCACTATCTAAGGACTCAATGGTGGCAAGTTCATCATTTCTTTCACGTAAAATAGCTACAGCTTTATTTAAAATTCTTGAACGCTGCATATAAGTCATTTCAGCCCAAACTTTCTGTCCTTGTTTGGCAGATAGAATGGCTTGATCCACATCCTGTTGAGAACATGCTTGAATGGTCGCGAGAACTTGCCCCGTGGCTGGATTAATCGAATCAAAAGTTTGACCTGATTGAGCATCGACGAATTGTCCATGAATATAAGGACGTTGTAATGGGAATTTATTCATACGATTAGCCTCAGATATAGTAAATATTAAAAATTATTGTGTAAGTTGCTGCTGGATAAAGGCATGGCAAAGACGGATAGAAAGATCAGTATCAATCTCACTTCTTGTTAATGCGCCCCTTAACCAGAACCCATCAATTAATGCAGCCAACCCTTGAGCTGCTTGCTCAGCTTTTAGGGGGCTTAAACGTTTTAAAAACTCATGTTTTAAATTTGAATGTAGCCGACAGTGATTCACTTGCTGTAATCGGTGTAGATCGGGTTGATGCAAACTAATAGCCCAAAACGCGAGCCATACTTTCATCGCGGCTTGATTGGTCTGAGGAGTTGCAAAATTCGCTTTAACAATCGCCATTAAACGATCTTCTGGAGAATGTCCAACCTCTGATTTTAGATCCCTTACACTTTCTCCAAGTTGCTGTAGTAAATAGCGCATGGTTGCCTCAATCAATCCATTCTTGCCACCAAAATAATGACTAATAATACCCGTGGAGACACCTGCTCTTTGCGCAATCTGTTGAATGGATGCATCAGCAAAACCGAGCTCATTTACAGTGGAGAGAGTAGCATCAATCAATTGTTGACGACGAATGGGTTGCATACCAACTTTTGGCATAAGATGACCTAAACCTACAGGAGATTATAATCAGCGTTTATCAATAAGAACGCTGTAACATTAGTAAACGTTTTTTTAATTGAACGTTCAATCAATAAAAATTATAGTGCTATTACTTCCATGATGTACAGCTCAGTTTGTTTTGTATTTGCAAAAGTTTGTAATTGTGGATCAAGCAAGCTTCTATCAGGATATAAATCGAACTGCGCTGTAGATCATTTCATTACTCATTGAATGGTCACTGATTTATGCATAACAAAAATGATCAAACGCAGGATAGTTTGAATAAGGTCGTGTTCTATGTATCAGCATCATTGATACTTTTGTTTTCGATCACCACAATTTTGTTTAATGAAGCTGCTAATAACGTCATTACACAAACCCTCGATTGGGTAAGCAGAACCTTTAGTTGGTATTACCTGTTGGCTGCGACACTCTATTTTGTCTTTATTGTATTTATCGCATGCTCTCGATACGGCGAAATTAAATTAGGACCTAAACACTCTAAGCCTGAATTTAGTTTATTGAGTTGGTCTGCAATGCTCTTTTCTGCGGGTATTGGTATTGATCTCATGTTCTTTTCCGTGGCTGAACCTTTATCGCATTACATGAACCCACCTGTAGGTGAAGGACAAACCTTTGAAGCAGCACGTCAGTCCATGGTATGGACCTTGTTTCATTATGGTTTAACTGGTTGGAGCATGTATGCATTGGTTGGTGTAGCCTTAGGTTACTTCAGCTATCGTTATAACCTTCCCCTTACGATCCGTTCAGCTCTCTACCCTATTTTTGGAAAAAAAATTAACGGTCCTATAGGTCACACTGTAGATACAGCTGCCGTCTTAGGTACGATTTTTGGTATCGCGACTACCTGTGGTATTGGTGTCGTACAACTCAATTATGGTCTTCATGTTCTCTTCGATCTACCTGAAAATTTGTGGATTCAAGCTGGTCTAATCGGGATCGCGGTGGTTATTACTGTCATCTCAGTAACGGCAGGTGTGAATAAAGGGATTCGAGTTCTTTCTGAAATCAATATCTATGTCTCGATTGGGTTACTCCTCTTTATTCTTTTGATTGGTAATACAGAATTCTTACTCGCAGGCTTAATCCAAAATTTAGGTGATTACCTCAGTCAATTCCCAAAATTGAGTTTAATGAGTTTTCCATTCGAACAACCTAAAGAATGGATGAACAGTTGGACGCTTTTCTTTTGGGCTTGGTGGATTGCATGGTCGCCATTTGTTGGTCTATTTTTAGCACGAATTTCTCGTGGTCGTACCATTCGTGAATTTGTATTTGGTACGTTGATTATTCCGCTACTATTTACACTGACTTGGTTATCCATATTTGGAAATAGCGCACTTCACAATGTAATTTTTGATGGTAATGCACAACTTGCAACAACCGTTTTAGAAAATCCAGCGCATGGTTTCTATGACCTACTTGCACAATATCCTGGTTTTACCTTCTTAGCAGGTATAGCAACAATTACAGGATTATTATTTTACGTCACTTCTGCAGACTCAGGCGCTCTTGTTTTGGGTAATTTCACGACAAAATTCACCAATATCGAGCATGACTCTCCAAGAAGGCTCAGCGTATTTTGGGCTATAGCCATTGGTTTACTCACCTTGGCGATGCTGATGGCAAATGGTATTACTGCCTTACAGAACACAACCATCATCATGGGTCTGCCTTTTAGCTTTGTCATATTCTTTGTGATGGCGGGTTTATACAAATCCTTGAGATTGGAAGATTTCAGACAAGCCAGTACTAGCTTAAATGCCGCGCCAGTCGTGGGCAATGTGGATATTCTCAATTGGAAAAAGCGACTCAGTCGCGTAATGCTTCATCCAAGCCATGAACAAACATTAAAAATGTTAGATGATGTGTGTAAACCTGCAATGGATGCCGTGGCACAGGAACTTTTATCCAAAGGTGTCAAAGTCGATGTGAATACTAAGCCTCTTGAAGATAATGCTGAGCTTTATCATTTGGACCTAATTATTCACTTGAATGAAGAAGAAAATTTCGTATATGAGATTTGGCCCGTTCGTTATGACACCCCTAACTTTAGTACCCGTGCTAAACGAACAAAGCGTTATTACTATCGTTTAGAAAGTTACTTGTTTGAAGGTTCACAAGGTAATGATTTGGTCGGTTACAACAAAGAACAAGTGATTAACGACATTTTGGACAAATATGAACGTCATATGATGTACCTTCATATTAACCGAATCAGTCCAGGTAAACGTCCACAATTTCCTGATCGTGACATTTAGTTAGTAGTAGCTCATCTAAACAAGGAAAATGACTATGTCAGAAAGTCTAAACGCCTTTGCTCTATTTTTTTCGTTGCTTAATCCCTTTTTAATGAGCATTTATATGCTTGGGATTATTCGAAATTCAGATGCAAAAGTTTTTAATATGGCCCTGATCCAAGGTAGTTTGATTAGCTTTGTGGTTTTTGTCATTTTTGCTAAAACAGGTGAAGCTTTTTTTAATGATGTACTTCATGCACGATTTGAATCTTTCCAAATTTTTGGTGGAATCATTTTCTTGGTGATCGGTTATCGTTATGTATTTGAAGGTGCTGATACGATTGGGGTCATGCGTGGAGCACCAAACCATTTGGCTGGTACGATCGCCATGCCTTTTATGATCGGTCCAGGAACAATCTCTGCATCTGTAATCACTGGCATTCAATTAAGTTTATGGCAGACGATCACAGTCATCTTTATGACCTTATTCTTAACCTGTAGTCTTTTGATATTAATGAAATATTTGCATGATAATTTACAGCATAAATATTCTAATTATATCGACTTATATGTAGATATCGTGGGTCGTGTTGCTGCATTGCTTATCGGTACGATTGCCATTGATATGATCGTGACTGGTGTGACTGGGATCATCAATGGCTAATTGAAGGTTGTTGTTGATATTTATAAAAAAGGAGTCTTATCATTGACTCCTTTTTTTAATCCCTAATATTTAGAATCTATATCCGATATTTAAACTATACACCGTTGGATCTACGTCCACACTTCCTACCTTTTCTCCATTTACTTTTACATCAGTTTTGATATCCGCATATCGGATATCAGCACCAACACTCCATTGAGGGTTAAATTGGTAATCTACGCCTATTTGACCAGCCCAACCAAAAGAATCTGAGAGATCGAACTTATCACCACTATATAATCGGTCATTAAAAAAATAGGTGTAATTTAAGCCCAGACCCACATAAGGTTGTAACTTTTCATTGGGTAAGAAGTGATATTGCAGACTGAAAATTGGAGGTAAATGTTTTGTTTTTGCGACTTCATTACCAGCAACATTAATTTTATGCTCTGGTGGCAAACCGACTAATACATCAAATGCAATATTTGGTGTATAAAAATAAGAGATCGTGCCAGTGACTCCCCAAGCATCATCTATTGTGACGGGTGCTGTTCGATTAAAAATACTACCTGGAGAAGATGTGGGATCAATATTGCTAATCGCACCTCTTACCTTCCATTTATAATCTGCGCTGTGCGCATTAGAACTTAATGCCACGGTACTCAATAAAATCGCGAATAAACCAAAACTTAATTTATCATTCATATCATTACCCATTTTTTATAAATATCTGAAATTTTGAAGATTGTTAATCAATTAAATTGAATGCTTTAGATCATATCGATAATTATTTTTGTTGGTTATTTTTTATTCTGATTTGTTTTGATGATTTTTTATTTAAGAAAATTTATTCAATTTAAATGGATTTTTGGAATATTGTTTTTAATTTAAGTGAGGAAAGAACATACGCCTAATTTGGATTCCAATCAGTAATGATGAAACAAGAAACAAATCTTATTGACCTTACCACAATGGGAAGGTTTAGAATGATCATGACCTTATTTCAATCAGCATATGGAGTTAAGTATGTCATCTACTTCAACTAAATCTATTCAAATCAAAATTGAAGGAATGACCTGTGCTGCTTGTGTAAGCCGAGTTGAAAACTCATTAAAAAAAGTCGAAGGTATTCAAGATGCCAGCGTAAACCTCGCCACTGAAATAGCACAAATTGAGTTAACAACAGATGTACAAGATCAACAAATCATTCAAGCCGTAAATAAAACAGGTTTTAACACTAAAAAATGGGCAACAATAAAATTAAAAATTTTAGGCATGACTTGTGCTGCATGTGTGAGCCGAGTTGAACGTTCTTTACTAAAAATACCAGGTGTATTAGCAGCACAAGTAAGTTTGGCAACTGAGATAGCAAGCATTGATCTACTTTATCAAGTTCCTGTTGATCAAGTTATTGAGCGTATTGAAAGATCAGGGTTTGAATCTGTACTTGAACAGCAAACGATCACAGCACTTCCAAATCGCGAACTTGAATCAAAAAAAATTCTCAAGCATTTTATTATCGCACTTGTACTCAGTTTACCTATATTTATCATTGAAATGGGGTCGCACCTCTTGCCTTCATTTCATCATTTTATAGGTACTTACATCAGTCAAAATCAGAGTTGGTTATTCCAATTTATTCTTGCGACTTTAGTTATTTTTATACCTGGACGGCATTTTTTCACACAAGGTATCAAGTCACTGATAAATTTACATCCTGACATGAATTCTTTGGTGAGTTTAGGATCAGGAGCTGCCTATTTATATTCTATTGTTGCTACGTTCTTTCCAAGTTTATTGCCACAACAGTCAGTACATGTCTATTACGAACCTGCAACACTCATTATTACATTTATTTTGTTAGGCAAATATCTAGAAGCACGAGCTAAAGGTCGAACTTCTGCAGCAATTCAACATCTGATTGGCTTACAACCTAAAACAGCGCGAGTTAGAGTATCTGACCTCCAGACTGAAGATATCTCGATTGATAAAATTACAATCGGTATGCAGGTTGAAGTTCGGCCTGGTGAAAAAATTCCTGTAGATGGCGTGGTTATTTCAGGTGAGGGTTTTGTGGATGAATCAATGATCAGTGGTGAATCTTTTCCAATCCACAAATTGATGGGTTCAGAAGTCGTTGGTGGAACCCTCAATCAAAATGGATTTCTTGTCATTGAAACCAAACATTCTTCTGAAAGTAGCATTTTATCTTCAATTATTCAGTTGGTTGAAAATGCTCAGACACAAAAGCTCCCCATACAATCTTTAGTCGATAAAGTCACCTTATGGTTTGTTCCAGTTATCCTCTTGATTTCGATGATTACTTTCATCGCGTGGCTAGTGATTGGACCTGAACCTAATCTCAGCTATGCGTTGATTAATGCCGTTTCTGTTTTGATTATTGCATGCCCTTGTGCGATGGGACTTGCAACCCCGATGTCGATAATGGTTGCGACGGGACGTGCTGCTGAACACGGAATTTTATTTAAAAATGCGACTTCACTTCAAAAACTTCGAGAAATTTCAACATTTGCATTTGATAAAACTGGAACATTAACAATAGGGCAACCTGCGATTAGTCATATCGAGATTTTCGCACCATTTACACATCAACAGGTTCTACAAACTGTTGCATCCGTTGAATATCATTCCGAGCACCCAATTGCTAAAGCGATTGTTCAATATGCATCCGATCATCATGTAAAGATGATCGAAATTTCAGAATTTAAGAGTATTTCAGGATTCGGCATTCAAGCACAATTGGATGATCAGGATATTAAAATTGGATCTGTAGAATTTATTACTCGAGAAAACGCTAAGATCTCTCATGCACTCTCCCACTATCAAAGATTACTAGATGAAGCTCAAACACCCATCGCGGTCTCGATCGATGGTGAGCTTGCATCAATTATTTTAATCACGGATCAATTAAGACCTGAAACCTACGAGGTTATGACTCAACTTAAAAAGAACGACAAGCACATTGCTTTGATTACTGGCGATCATCAAAATGCAGCGCAATATGTGGCGAATCAACTTAATATCAATGCAGTTTATGCACAGGTCAAACCACATCAAAAGTTAAACATTGTTGAGACCCTTCAAACCCGATATGGAAATGTTGCTTTTGTTGGTGATGGGATTAATGATGCTCCAGCACTTGCGCAAGCTCAAGTCGGTATTGCGATAGGTTCAGGTACAGATGTCGCCATTGAAACGGCTGACCTTATTTTAATGTCATCAAATTTGAATAACTTATCTAAAGCCATCAAATTAAGCGAAATGACCATTAGAAATATTCATCAAAATCTGTTCTGGGCTTTTCTATACAATATTTGTCTGATTCCGATTGCTGCAGGCGTACTTTATCCCTTGACTGGTATCCTGCTCTCACCTGTTTTAGCCGCAATCGCAATGGCACTTTCTTCGATATTTGTATTAGCGAATGCTTTAAGACTCAAAACATTGAAATTAAATTAGCAGCTTATAATAAAGGAAAGATTATGAATATTGGCGAATTAGCACGACGTTCAGGCTTAACTGCTAAAATGATTCGATATTACGAGAAAATCGATCTCATTTCTGTTCCGACCAGAAGCACTAGCGGTTATCGTGTTTACACAGAGCAAGACCTTTCGACTTTAAGTTTTATTAAACATGCTAAAGATCTTGGTTTTTCGATCGATCAAATCAAAAGTTTAGTTGAGCTTTGGAAAAATCCTGACAGAAAAAGTGCTGATGTGAAAAAAATTACAGATCAACATATCCATTTTTTGACAGAACAAATTCATTCGATGCAATCAATGATTTTAAAATTAAAGGCTGCGAGTCAGATGTGCTCTAATGATTCGACTTCAAACTGCAGTATTCTGAATCAAATTGAACATATTCAATCGTGACAGTGATAGATGTTAACTAACGCAAGAGGTTATTATGAAATTATTTATTGAAAATATTAGTTGTTCGGGTTGTGCTAAAGGTGTCACTGCATCTGTATTGTCACTTGATCCTAATGCAAGCGTCAATGTAGATGTTGCCAACAAAATTGCAGATATTCGTACAACATATAGCTTTGAAAAAATCGCTGAAGTTTTGACTGAAGATGGTTTCCCTCCTGAATTAAAAGATTAAATTGCCATAAAAAAGGCGAAACATTATTTCGCCTTTTTTGATAAAACGCATACCGTAGTATGCGTATTTTTAAAGAATTAATAAATGATTTGACCGTTTTGAAGTAACTGCTCCAACGTCAGATCTGCATTTTGAGGACCAATATTCAACAATTGAGTAGCTTCAAATTGTGTACCTTCACCATCGCGATCGATTGAAATTACAGAATCTTTAACAGTGATATATTTACTTAAGATATCCGCAACTTGATCAGTCGAATCTGTTGAGAATGTAGTTGAAGTATTAGCATCAACAAATAGTTGAGATACATCAATTACATCGACACCTGCTTCGAAATCTGACCACGTATCAAAACCATTTCCACCCGTTGCATCGGCTTCATCAAGTAAGTTGAAGATTAATTTATCCGCGATATCACTTCCAGTGAATGCGTCATTAAATTTCGAACTTGTAAATGATTTGTTTACATCAAAGCTTAAAGTAGCTGTTGAAGTCGTTCCACCAACTGTCGAAACAGTATAGCTAAATTCTTCTTTACCAAATCCTTTTCCTGATGGTGTATACGTATAGCTACCATCATTATTGAAAACAAGAGTACCAAATTTACCTTCGACAGTTACACTAGGATTACCACTATAAGTCGACGTCGTTAATCCATTAATAGTATAAGAACTAATAGAATTTAAACCGTCATCATTATTAGAAACGTTTCCAATAACTGGTTCTAAAGCAACTGGAGTAAATTCATTCAAGTACGTTGTATTAAATGTAATTGTAGAGTCTTTGAAATAAGCAAGGCCAGGATTAACAAGACTAGCTTGTACAGTATATACGCCAGCCGGAAGATCATTTAACTGTAATACTTTTCCAGTAACAGCATTTAACTCACCAGTCTTAACTACAGTGCCAGCTGCATTTTTCACTGTGTAACTAATACTGCGTGATGAAGTTAAAGATAGAGTACTTTCAAAAGAAATTGCAACTGTACTGACTGAGTTTTCAGCTATTGCAAATTTAGCATCGATAGTACGTTGAGCCAGACCAATATCTAAAATTGTATCATTTACAATAGTTTCTGATTTATTTTGCATTACAATTTCAGATTCTTCAAAATCATCTTGAGCAACAGCTAAATCAATTTTAATCGTTAAGGTTTCGAGTGAACTATTTCCATTCTGATCTTTAATGACATAAGTAAATGTCTCGATTTCACCATATGGTAAGCTTGTTCCTTCACTAGGTTTATTTACGAAGTATTGGTAAGTTCCATCCTTATTGAGAATTAATTTACCATAGACACCTTGAAGTTCTGATTCTTCAACAAGCTGAGTATTACCAGCAATAATGATTTCTGACCCATTAGCTAATTCAATCTGACCTGAAGTTTGACCGACAAAATCATTGTCTGTTTTAACAGTCGAATAATCATAAAGTGTGTCTTTATTAACATATAGACCAGATCCACCAAGTACATTAAGTCCTGTTGGAACAGTCACTGCATAATAGTCACCCTCTGTAAATTTAAGTGTAACTTCCTTAGATTTACCACCTAAAATTACTGTGTACCAGTTATTTATGCTGTGAACTTGGACATATTCATTGGTATCAGCATTGAATTTATAAATAAATAAAGAGTATGAAGTTAAACTTACACCGCCGCCATCGCCTTGGAAAGTCATTTCACGAACATTATTTTCATTCACTGTGAAATTCATGAACGAAGATAAATCAACTGCACCAGCTTTAATAACTGGATCTAACAAACTTACATCTAGAACTTTGACATTTGTTAATTTAGGCACTTCACCAGTGATATCTTTAATTTCAGGAAGTGGATTGATGATAACAGTGTCGTTGATTTCTGATTGTTTTACCTCAACAACTTTATTATCAATCGATATATTAAGCTTTGCAGAAGCTGTATTACCTAGTTCTGTTTTAACGTAATAGGTAAACTCATCTACTTGCCCGAATGGACCTTTAAAGTCTTCATTAATCTCGTAACGATAGCTTCCGTCTTGATTAATAAATAACGTACCAAATTTACCTTCGATCGCGGTTTCAGAATTACTATTCAACGTAATTGCTGCATTAGAACCAGCCATAACTGACTCTACAATCGTACCAGTTGGCAGTACATCCTGACCATCAACAGCATCTGCATCTGTGATTACATTACCAGTTGCTTCGCCATCGACTGACACAACTTCATTATAATCCAGAATAATGTCATTCAATACCTTCAATGTATAACCACTTAATACTGTTACCCCAACAGAAGGTGTTAAGAATACAATATATTTACCTTCAGGAAGGCTCACGTTCAATTCTTCAGAAACACCAGCCAGTAAATAAGCTTTCAACCATTGTTTCTCAGTCATGTACTCTTTGTATTGACCAGTTTCTTCATCAAATTGATAAATTTTAAGATCGTACATCGAGACGATCGAAACACCACCTGATTGTGATTTCAATGTTAAGTTGCGAACTGTCCCATCAGCAACATCAACTGTTAATGAATTTTGAAGAACTTCTGTTAAAACATTAGCTTCGAGCACTGCACCCAAGCCAACACTTGCTACCGCAAATGCAGTTTTATCTTCAAGTTGTTGTTCTGCTGAAGGTAATTTAGTAGTCGGGTTAATCACTTCAGGAATGAAATTAACTGAGTTATCCGCTGGAAGTACTATTTCTTGAAGATCATCGACAATACCATTGTTATCTAAATCGTTCACTGCCGGTACTGCTGTATCCAGAGCATCTAAACGAGCATCTAGATCATCTTTAGCTGCTGATGCAGGTAATGCATCAACCAAGCCTTGTGCTGTACCTTTCAACGCATTCAATTCTTCTTTGATCGCTTGTAATTCAGCTTGAGTTGTTGGGCTGATTACACCATTTTCAGCAGCAATTGCCTCTACCAATTCATCATGCTTAGCTTCTGCAGTTTGAACCGCTTGTGTTGCTGCTGCAATCGCGGCATCAACATCATCAGCAATACCATTGCTATCTGTATCGTTCACTGCTGGTACAACTGTATCTAGAGCATCTAAACGAGCATCTAGATCATCTTTAGCTGCTGATGCAGGTAATGCATCAACCAAGCCTTGTGCTGTACCTTTCAACGCATCTAATTGATCTTTGATCGCTTGTAATTGAGCTTGCGTTGCTGGACTGATTACACCATTTTTAGCAGCAATTGCCTCTACCAATTCATCATGCTTAGCTTCTGCAGTTTGAACCGCTTGTGTTGCTGCTGCAATCGCAGCTTCCGCAGCATCAATAATACCATCATCATTTAAATCATTAACTACTGGCACAGCTGTATCTAAAGCATCTAAACGAGCATCTAGATCATCTTTAGCTGCTGATTCAGGTAATGCATCTACCAAGCCTTGTGCTGTACCTTTCAATGCATCTAATTGATCTTTGATCGCTTGTAATTGAGCTTGCGTTGCTGGACTGATTACACCATTTTTAGCAGCAATTGCCTCTACCAATTCATCATGCTTAGCTTCTGCAGTTTGAACCGCTTGTGTTGC
>NZ_VPEE01000009.1:0-4145 GCF_013417345.1 Acinetobacter sp. YH16032
AGATGAGTACGAACAAGTATTGGCAGATGCCGAAGCATCAGTAGAGGCGGCTGAAGCAGCATACGCTGCGGCAGAACAAGCGCTGATCGATGCAAATGCCAATGGCCTCATCACCCCAACAGAACTTACTGCATTGACTCAAGCACGTGATGATGCACTTGCTGCGAAAACAGAAGCACAAACAAAAGTGACAGCGTTACCTGAGGCAGTACAAGCAGCAAAAGATGCGCTACAAGGTCGTTTAAATGATCTGGTTGATATCACTTTACCAACAGTAAATGATCAAAATGAAAATGATATTTCTGATGATATTGATACTTTACTAGCGGGGGTCGAAGCTTTAATAGAAAGTGCTGAAGAAGCTTATACAACGGCTGAAGAGGATTTAGCTGACGCCTTGCAAGACGGTACTGTAACACAGGCAGAGGCTGATAAATTGCAAGAGTCCCTAGAAGCTGCTCAGGCAGCAAAAACTCTTGCACAACAAGCATTAGACAATATTGATCAAACTTCAGACGCGATTGAAGCTGCAAAAGCTCTATTGCAAGAAAGAATAGATGATCTCGTAGATATTGAGGTACCTGAGCCATTTGCAACAGCGAATAATGATGTGCAATTGGTATTGGATATCACACCGACTGTAGATGTTAATGAAACACCAACAGAGCTTAACTCAACAGGATTTACAGTGGGTTCTGTTGGCTTAGGTCCAGTGTTAAATGCAAGTGTGCTTGAAAGCGTATTTAGCTCTTCAGTTTCCCTTTCAGTCGAAGAAGGCACCGAAAGAGATATTAGTTTCTATGCTGATGCTGGTGGTCTTACAGCAGGGACGATGAACTTATTTATGTATAAGTTAAATGAGTCAACTGGTGAATATGAATTAAAAGAAAAAATTGATAATTGGTATCTCGTTGTATTAGGTGGTGTGTCAGAAACGATAAGTCGTTCTTTAGATGAAGGAGAGTGGCTCATTGTATTAGGTAACGGCCAAGGGTTGTCAGCTGCTACGGGGTATACATTAAGATTTGAATCAGATGCTGTACGTGATTTTAATAATCCAGAAGCTGTGACAGGAACAATAAATGGTAATGTGATTACGGATCAGGATTATCAAAATGGTACAGATGTCGTCCCAGAGGGTAGTAAAATCAGTGGAGTTATTCATGGTGAAGATACCATTAATCAATTTACAGATGGTATTGCAACAATTAAAGGGGAGTATGGCACTTTAACTATCTCTGAAAATGGACAATATACATATACAGTAGATCCATTATTTAGAGATTACGGTGAAGTTGATCGTTTTGTATATGAGGTAACGGCACCAAATGGTGAAAAACGCACAGCTGAATTAAATATTGAATTAGTGCGTGTTGCCACAGATGAAAATGCCATCATTGATAATACAGTATTACTTGATGTTACTCCTGATTTAACTGAAACCACAGGCGAAGAATTAGGTATTTCAAATGCAGTCGCATTGAATTTACTTGATCTAGGTATTGCTGGTGATGTGTTGTCTGCAAGTGTAATTGGTACGGAAGGTGTCATGGACTTCACTGTTGAAGACGGTACTTTCCAAGAAATGACCTTTACCGGTTCCGCGGGCGGGGTAACGATACTTTCAACATTTAGTTTGGTTATCTATCGTTTAGATGAGAATACTGAACAGTTGGTTCAAGTACACGAAATTCCAAATTTTGTTCAAGTGCTCATTGGCGGTGGTGTTTCAACCCCGGTAACATTGAGTTTTGGTGAGGGTACTTACGTTGGTATTATCAAGCAAACTAGTGGTGTAAACGTAATTGGAGGAGCTTCAGCTCAAGTTACAGATGTCAATATTTACGATTATGCAAACCCAGAAACGATAACTGGATCAGTTCAAGGTGATGCGACTCCGATTACGACAGATAAATTAATATTGGTAAATAACACTGATGTGGTTGAAGGTGAAGCTTTAGTTGTACAGGGTCAATATGGCTCACTCAATATTAATACTGACGGTACTTATACCTACAATGTTACAGTTCCACAAAGCACAGTGGGTTGGACTCCACCATATGGTGAGATTGATCGTTTTGAGGTTGTAGTGGAACGAGCAGATGGTACAACTTACATTGAAGTTCTCAATATTAAGATTGATACCAATACAGTAGCTAACGATGCAGAAGTTGTAGAAGTTCAAGCTGCAAACTATTCAACGCTCAATGAATCTGTAGAATCTGGAATTATTGGATCTGCAAGTCGTACATTAGAATTTAAAGTTGAAGAAGGATCTTATATTAGTAGCTTAGATCTCCAAGGGAATATCACTCGTACTTTAACTAATGATAATCCTTCAATGAGTGTTGTGATTAATAAGGTGACTACTCAGCTTGTCAACGGCGTTGAACAGCAAGTGCTTGAACAAGTTTATACCGGAAATGTTAGTATTACATGGCCAGCTGGAACAATATTGAATCCTTCGACATCAACGACTTATGCCTCAGAAATTATTTTAGATGATGGCAAAGTGCTCGATGCAGGTGATTATGTTATTTCAATTAACACAACGAGTGGTACATTTAATTCAGTGAATGTATCTAGTGCATCAATTACTGGAATAATGGTCAATAATATTACTCCAACTGATACACCATTGCTTGAGGGTGACTTATTTGAAAATGATACAGCTATCGACCAAATTGATATTCTGAAAATTGGATCTAAAGAGCTTTATGTAAATGATCCAGCTAAAGGTGGTCAAGAGTTCACAGTTCAAGGTAAGCACGGTGTCCTTACTGTGTTCAAAGATGGCACCTATGAGTATCAACCATCAGGTTTAAGTGGAGGTCTTGAAACATTCACCTATACAACAGTTTCTAAAGCGGGAACATCACAATCTGCAACACTTGAAATTAATGTTTCGATGACGTTAACTGGAAGTGATGAGGCAGATACCGCACAAGCATCTGCTTCAATCGATACTTTTACTCTTGGTGAAGGTGCTGATACAGTCCTTTATGATGTGCTCAATCAAGCTCAACATACCGAAAGTCCAGATATTTGGACTGACTTTAATCAAGCTGAAGGTGATCGAGTTGATATTTCTGCTTTATTAAAAGATCAGAATGTTACATCGTCTAACATTGGTGAATTTGTAACGATCAAACAAGATGGTGCAAATACGGTGATTAGTGTTGATACTGATGGGGCTAAAACGAAATATAACCCAACTGAGCTTATTGTTCTGCAAAATACAGATAGCAGTCTTTATGCGATCGATGATCTGTTAAAATATAATCAAATTTAATTAAACAAATGAAAAGAGGTCTTTCGAGACCTCTTTTTATTTTTAAAAATGTGAAATCGAAAGTAATTGGTATGAAAAAAATAAAATTCTAATAATTTGAATAAATTAATTTTTGAAGAACAAAAATTTTATTTGTTATTTCGTCATTTGAAAAATATTCTAATAAAATAAAATTCATTATGGAGACGCGATTGCAACAAAAAAATCATATCCAAGCACCATTTTATAGAGCTTTATGTGTTAGTCATCAGGGGTAGACTTAATCATAAAAAAATGTTGTTTAGGATTTATTGATAATAAAAAATGGTAATGATTAAAAAAATTAAATTCCTACTCCAAAGAGATTTTCATCTCTATATTTAGACCTGTTTTTTGAACGTTATTAAATAGAATATAGAAATAAACACTCGCTCCGTTAAAAAAAGTTAACCTTGCTCATTTTTATTTGTGTTTTCAGGTGGCTAGTATGGAGGTAGTAGTAATGTCTAATTTTATAACTCGATATGTGTTGCAGAATTAGGTTATAGAGATCATTTTGCCTGAGTTTGAAGAATAATCCGCTCATTACTCATTATTCACATTGGATTTAAAGGAGTGCTTGCATAATTCGATATTCTTAAATTGGTTGAAAACTCAGTGCTTTAACTTTGATTGATTTTGATGCTTAAATAAACATGTGAATATGAAAATTTTTAATCTGAAAATTTAACCCTGCTATTTTATTTTTTGGTGGTGTTTCAAAAAGTATGCTGGCGTTAAACAAATCCGTTATTAAGGTAAAAGAAAGTCAAATCAAAGGCTTTAAAATGATTTTCGAGCTTTTTAGAAAAGTTGCAACTTCTCCTAAATCCAC
>NZ_VPEE01000011.1:0-8899 GCF_013417345.1 Acinetobacter sp. YH16032
TCTTTAGCTTCTTTAGCTTCTTTAGCTTCTTTAGCTTCTTTAGCTTCTTTAGCTTCTTTAGCTTCTTTAGCTTCTTTAGCTTCTTTAGCTTCTTTAGCTTCTTTAGCTTCTTTAGCTTCTTTAGCTTCAGTGTTCGCGACCTGTTCTTGAGATGCAACCGCATCCATCATTTTTTCATCAGCTTCTTGTGCAAATACGCTGGTGTTCATTAGTACATTTAACACAACGATTGAAGCGAAGGATTTGCTTGTAGTTATGTCTTTCATATTTTTAAGAAACAAAGTCATACCCCATCTGCTCAATATTTTCATTTTGGCAAATCATAGCATTAATAAAAGATTAGAGCTGAATAACGAGATTTAATTCATTCGACCTGTATGCATATAAACGTTTAAATCCACCATAAACTAAACCCGAGTTCTACATCCTGTAAAACTCGGGTCGATGAGGTTGTGCTTTTCAAAAATCATATTATTGTTTTATTGGCTTTCCTTTCCTACATCATCTCCATGATGATTTTCCGTCGGCGTCGTCTTCCATATTGGGATCATTCCATTCCCACTCCCTGTGCCGATAAGCTTAGATTACGCTTAAGCTCGCTTCGTGACTATGGGTCAACAGACACATTCATTGTAAGCAATTTCTTACACGCATCCATTCACACTTGTTTGCCATCTTTATAATCTTGCGCAATTTCATCTGTCACTTGTTTCTCTTCTTTCTCAGCTTTCGCAATACCTTCTTGAATCGCCTCCTGAGCCTCTTGCTCATCAGCATCCGTCTGTTCTAATTCTTGCTGTACTTGCTCAAATTGTCGTCCAGTTTGTAAAACAACGTACACAGGAAAGTGATCCGAACCAATATGCGGTAATCGCTCCATTTTCACCAAAGCAAAATCAGTGCTGTGGAATACATGATCGAGTGACCATCGTAATAGCGGATAGTCCGCATGGAAGGTATTGACATAATGACGTCCAACACGCGGGTCTAACAAACCACTGATACGTTGAAATAGTCGTGTGGTACGAGACCATGCCACATCGTTTAGATCTCCCATGACAATGCAACTTTCATCCAAGTCTTTAATTTGATCACCGACAATCAACAATTCAGCATCACGTAATGTAGAGTCTTTGGCTTCAGTTGGACTCGGCGGTTTGGGATGTAAACAATATAATTGAACTGGCTGTCCAGAACGTAATTTCACTGTGGTATGAATAGAAGGAATCTCATTACTCAGTATGAATTTGACTTCGGTATCACTCAATTCCAACTTACTGTAGAGATGCATTCCATAGAGATTATCTAAAGGTACTGGAACACGATAAGGATAATCCGCTTCGATGACTGAAAGTTCATTCTGCCAGGTTTGGTCTGTTTCAAGCGTCAATACGATATCGGGTTGATGCTGATGAATCTGTTCAATCAAACGATGATATTCTGTATTTGGTGTTAAAACATTCGACACAATTAAAGAGATTTGCTTTGATGGATCAAGTTGATCTGGTTGGACCTGTTTCACCTGTTTTTTCCAAATTAAGGTATAAGGCAAAACCATCTTCAATTGATATGCTAATGCAGCAATTAATCCAACAAATATGACTTGGCGTCTTAAATCCCATTCCCCATCCCAAATCAACAGGAGGATAAATGCGATAAAGCCTAGGGCTAAAATTTGTAGTCTTGGAAAATCGGCACCTCGAAACCACCACTCATCACGCGGAATCAAAGACCAAAAACTTAACCAAATCACAACAACAGCCAGTATCTCAATCCATAGCATAGCGCTTCTCTTTATATATTCTTAATTTTTCGATGATTCATAAATTTATATTAGTTTTGCATGTAACATAAACAAGATATATTGCACAATATATTTGCTGTTTTGATTGTGTACCACTTGCAGTTATACACTCTTTTGATACACTCGAACCCCCTTTTTTATTTTAACGCACCGAGGCAAAGTGACATGAAAGTAGGTCTGGTCGGTTGGCGCGGGATGGTTGGTTCCGTCCTTATGCAACGTATGGTTGAAGAGAATGATTTCGCTCATTTTGAGCCATTCTACTTCTCTACCAGTAATGCAGGTGGTGAAGCCCCTGCGTTTGGTGGTAAAACTGCCCCAGCACTTATGGATGCGACAGACATTAATAGTCTGAAGCAAATGGATGTCATTATTACCTGCCAAGGTGGTGATTATACCACTGAAGTTTTCCCTAAGTTGAAAGCTGATGGTTGGAATGGTTACTGGATTGACGCTGCATCTACATTGCGTATGGACGATGAAGCAATCATCGTATTAGATCCAGTCAACATGAATGTGATCAAAGACGGTTTGGTAAAAGGTACGAAAACATTTGTAGGCGGTAACTGTACTGTTTCATTGATGTTAATGGGTCTTGGTGGTCTGTTCCAAAACAATCTTGTTGAATGGGCGACTTCAATGACTTACCAAGCTGCTTCTGGTGCGGGTGCGCAAAACATGCGTGAACTCATCACAGGTATGGGCTATTTGTATAACAATACAAAAGATCTATTAGACGATCCACGTTCTCCAATTTTAGATATCGACTCTAAAATTGCTGAATTACAACGTGGTGAAGGATTCCCTTCAGCAAACTTCGGTGTACCTTTAGCAGGTTCTTTAATTCCTTATATCGACAAACAGCTTGAAAGCGGTCAATCGAAAGAGGAATGGAAAGGTCAAGTTGAAACCAATAAGATTCTTGGTAATTCACAAATTGTACCTATTGATGGTCACTGTGTACGTATTGGTGCAATGCGCTGTCACTCACAAGCATTGACTTTAAAACTTCGTAAAGATGTTCCTTTAAATGAAATTGAAGACATCATTGCAAGTGCAAATGACTGGTCTAAAGTTGTGCCGAACACACGTGAAGCATCAATGACTGATCTTACACCTGTTGCAGTAACAGGCACGCTTACTGTTCCAGTAGGTCGTTTACGTAAACTTAATATGGGTAAAGAGTATTTAGGCGCGTTCACTGTTGGTGACCAATTACTTTGGGGTGCTGCTGAACCTTTACGCCGTATGCTACGCATCTTGATTGACTATAAAAATGCTTAATTTTTAATAGTCACTTCAATAAAAAGCCGGTCTGATTAGATCGGCTTTTTTTATGCAATTTGAATTGATTAGAGCTTGGAGTGCTATTTGAAAGGAAATATTATGACATCTATACAAAAAACAGTTAAATTACAATCTCATCACTTCTTATTTCGAACATCTTGATCGATGCATAATGATGAACTGAGAATATAAAAAATCGAGATTAAAAACAGTCCAATATTTCGAGCACTCAGGTATTAGATTTGCAATAAATTCATTGAATTCAATGAAGGGGAAAAATTATGTTGTATGTCATTCCATTTGTCGTCTTGCTGTTAATCGCACTGGTGCTCAAAAAACGTGAGGATAAACAAAAAAATGGTGACACAGGATCAACAAAATCTAAAAAAAATGTGAGTGTAAAACGCGCTAAGAAAAGCCCTAAAACTCGCTCCACCCCACAACAAGCCTATTCACAGCACGGTCATGGCGCACCACAAGACTTAAGTGCCGAACCAGTGGCTGATGAACTTAAAGCCAGCATTGAATACTTAATTCAATCAGAAAGCTATATGTCAGCCGAAGCAAAAATCAATCAAGCATTGAATCGTGATCCTAGACAACATGAGCTTTACTCGTATTTGATTGATATTCACATCCTACAGAATGATGAATTTGCTTTAAAACAATTAAGTAATTATTTACGCTCCACTGGATTACATTACATTGCGGATGAAGCTGAAGACAAACTTAAAGCTGCAAAAGAAGCGGAACAGAATAAAGAAATTGCGAAAGAATCACGGGATATATCGAACACTGAGAATCAGCCTCGTCATGCTGCACAGTTTCATAGCACCAGTTTTATAACTGAAATTCCTGCAGTGCAATCAGAACAAGCTTTTGATCATCTCATCAAGTCTCAGGATGAACAACATAGCTCTCAGGAAAACACACCCACTGAAACAAATGAGACCACAGAGCAATCTTCTCTTCCTTCTCAAAGCTCAACATTTGTGTTTGAAACAGAACAATACCCACATCCCTTACAAGCCAAAGAGAAGAAAAGCACTCCTGAGGAAGAAACTGAGCATGTCTCTGCTGAACCTACTGCTCATTTTGTATTTAGCTCAGAACAGCTGGATTTAGCAGAAGAGTTTACGCTCAATAAAACCAATGAAGAAATCATTGACCAGCTCCCTTCTGATCAGGCTGAAAATCAGCAGGCAACTGAACAACAGACTCCATCGCAAAACGAGCATTTTGAACTCGATTTTTTTATGGAAGATACACCGCAACCAACCTCACAACACCCATTCGAGCAAGATGATGAGAAGACTCCTGCATCAAAAGAGCAAACACCTTTAGAATTTATAACGACAGATTTAACTTTCGAGCCAAATGCTCAAACACAGACTGAATCTGAAACAACCAATCAATCGACTGAAGATCGCGCCCCCTTAGAGTTTGATTTAGATTTCTCCAGTTTTCAGTCTGAAAATAAATCACAAACAGTATCAGTGCACTCAACTGATGCTGAGAACCTTGCTTCAGAAAATGAGTCCATCCAAAATCTCGACTTCACACTTGATTTAAGTCAAAAATGGGTTGAAAAAACAGATCTCTCTCATTCAGCACTGAGCTCTTCTCCATTAGAAAAAAATCCACAAGAACTGAATATTGAAATAGATCCATTGGAATTTAGCTTTTCAGATCAGTCGGAACAGCCTCATTCTCAAACAACATCTAAGGATGAACTCACTTTTGATCTTTCAGATGATTTTAACTTTGATGCTGAAATATCTAGCTCAGCAAAAGTTCCAGAACAAAGCGTGAATGATCAAAATTTAGATTTTGTAACTTTCGACTTTGAGGAAAATCTTGATTCAAAATCTACAATAGAAAGCTCAATTGAACCGACAAACGAGTTTAATTTTGACCTCAATTCATCAGATGAAAACGTGGATGTGCAAAAGAGTCATTCGCATGAAACATCTGCGATAAAAATGAATCCGAATCGTCCTGATGATCCTCTTGTACAACGTTTTCCTGAATTACTCAACGTTGATGAAATTCAACTTAACTTAGATTTAGCGGATCAATACATTAAATTTGGCGCGTTTGATGAAGCAGAAAAATTAATTACGGAATATGAATCGCATTACAATGACGAACAAAAAATGCGTGCAGCAAAACTCCGAGAGAGCATGGAATCTGATTCCAATTAATCTTAATATGAAGCAGTCTAATCAGGCTGCTTTTTTTATGAGTTCAAAAATAGCTTTAATCTATATGGGTGGGACATTTGGTTGCGTTGGTGAACCTTTAGCGCCTATGCCTGCTGCCGATTTTTTCCCGCAATTAAAAGAAATTTTGCCCGTTCAAAATCCAATAGAGCTTGTTCAGGCTCATGAGATTAAAGACAGTAGTGCATGTACGGCGCGTGATTGGTTGCTGTTAATCCAAAAAATTCAACAATTGCAAGCTAAACAATTTCAAAATTTTATTGTCATTCATGGTACCGATACCATGAGTTATGCTGCGGCTATTCTTTCTCGATTTCTCCATGATACGTGTCGAGTCATTATCACAGGTAGCCAATTTCCTCTGCTCAATCATGCAGCGACATCTTTGCATCCATCGAGCGATGCTTTAGATAATCTGAATCATGCCATCCAATATATGGAAAATGTGTCTGATGGTGTTTACTTATGCTTTAACCATCAAATTTTTCATGCCAGAACTGCAGTCAAGACTCATCGCACGGCACTAAATGCATTTTGTGGTGAAGCATTTACAAATGTCATCAAGCCCATATCAAGTTCTTTTGTCGACATTACTGAGCAACATATTGAACGCTCGACACAACTCAATATTGCGAATCTGAGTCTTCGCCCCATTGAAATCAAATTATTCAATCAGCATTTAACGCGTTTTATCGACAACTCGCCTCATGTACTCATACTTCAAGCATATGGAACCGGTAATTTAGCAATTAATGCGGATACCACAGATATTTTGAAGCAGCTTCGTGCCTTAAGCTGCCATATTGTATTAAGTAGTCAGGTCATGTTTGGAGAATTAGATCAACGCTATGCAATTAGCAGTTGGATTAAAGCATCTGATATTTTGATCGACGATACACTCAGTGATGCCGATCTTTATGCCAAAATTCTAAAAATGTATTTACAATACCCCTCCACAGATCAATGGTTACAGCATTGGTATGATTCATCAAATTAGAGGTTCAAATGCCACGTTTTGCAATCGGAATTGAGTTTAGTGGCGTTCGTTATCGAGGTTGGCAAACACAGCAACCAGGCGTGCCGAGCGTACAAGAAACCATGGAAAAAGTGTTGAGCAAAATTGCTGATGAACCCATCATTTTGCATGGTGCGGGTCGAACAGATGCAGGTGTTCATGCCACAAATATGGTGGCTCACTTTGACACAAATGCAATACGTCCAATTCGTGGCTGGCTTATGGGAGCTAACAGTACACTCCCTAAAGATATTGCCATCCAATGGATTCAAGAAATGGGCAGTGATTTTCATGCACGCTTTAAAGCGCAGGCTCGCCGTTATCGTTATGTCGTTTATAACAGCCCCATGCGCCCTGCGTTACTCCACAAACAAGTAACGCATGCTTATTACCCACTTGATGTGGATAAAATGATTGCCGCAGCCTCAAAATTTGAGGGTACTCATAACTTTGAAAGTTTTCGAGCTGCTGCGTGTCAATCCAACCAACCTGTACGCCATGTGAGCCATTGCAAACTCATCAAACACGGTGCTTACCTTGTTCTTGACATCCAAGCAGATGGTTTTTTACATCACATGGTTCGCAATATTATGGGCTGTTTACTGGAAATTGGTCAGGGCATGTACGACATTGACCATATCGATGAAATATTCGCAGCAGAAGACCGTAAAGCAGCAGGAATCACAGCACCACCTGACGGCCTTTACTTTATCCAAGCACACTATCCTGAAGAGTTTAACTTGCCTAAAGTGCCGCTAGGCCCTCATTGGTTAAACATGCCTGAATAGATTTTTATTTTGAATTGAATTGAAAAAAATCCCTTCATAAGAAGGGACTTTTTTAGCGCTGTTTACGCTTACGATATTCAACAGGTGTCTCATTGGTCCATCGTTTAAAGGCACGATAGAACGTACTTGGTTCTGAGAAACCCGTCAGATAGACAATTCTCTCTACGCTTTCATTGGTGTTTGCCAAAAGTTTTTTAGCTAAACGACAACGGTAGTCAGATAAAATTTGCTGGAAGCTTGTATTGGCTTCACTGAGCTGTGTTCTCAAACGACGTGGGGTGATATTCAACTGAGCTGCCACAGTTTCTAGCGTTGTTTCTCCACTCTCAAGTGTAGAACCAATGGCACGGCGCACCTCACCCACTAAATCGTATCGAGCCAACTCTTGTAATTTTTCAATCGCCAACTGCTCATGCAGTTGAAGTAATTCTGGCTCGGCTTGCCAAAGTACATAATCTAAAATTGCAGGATCAAAATAAAGTCGCGTTTCTTTTTGACCTAAACTTACCGGGCACTCATATACTCGGAAATACTCATCGTCTGAAGCACCCTCGCTAAAGTTAAAATCGATATATATAGGTTGAAAACGACCTTCAGTAATAAATTTGAAGAATCTTAAAATGCCTGAAATCGCACACTCAGAAAAATGACGATTAACTAGGTTTTCAGAGAAAGGTTGTTCACCATTGGTTAGGTAGCAACGATCATCTTCAATAACCAATTTGGCATGAAATGCATCACTGATTAGACGTTGATACGCTAAAGCCCTTTTCAGGCCTTCGCCAAAATTTTCAGATGAAATAAAAAGATGTTCAATCACTTGACCACGATAAAGTGGTAAATGCTCACCTAAATGTAGACCAATGTCTGGATCTTTACTGACTTCTTCGGCAGCAACCCAGAAAGCGTACTGCGCGCTTAAAGGCGTACGCGCATTTTGATCTACTTGATTTAAGGCCACACCCGCTTTTGTTAAAATTTCTTCTGTGGGCAATCCAGCACGACGAATTGCTTGATAACCTAATCGTAGAACAACCGAAGCATCAGTTAGCTGACTCACGCAGTGCCCTTCCTTGTATGTTATTAATATTTACTTAAAACTTATGAATTAGATTACAGTCGATTGACCAAACTGACAACATAGTTAAGCATTTTTTTGTTTAAAAATTTTATTTGTTTGTTCGACAAGTTTGACCATAGAAACGCCGACTGAACTTGGTTTAACCTTGTTTTTTTCTAAAATTTTGCCTATAATTTGCGCCTTTCCAATTTGATCATCAGGTAGGCTATGGCCAATAAAGAGGAACTTATCGAGTTCGAAGGCGTTGTCACCGAAACGCTTCCTAATACTATGTTCCGTGTACGTTTAGAAAACGGTCACGAAGTAATTGCACACATTTCTGGTAAAATGCGTAAACACTATATTCGTATTTTGACTGGCGACAGTGTTAAAGTTGAAATGACACCTTATGACTTATCTAAGGGTCGCATTACTTACCGTGCACGCTAAGTGTTAGTAAGCGAAAAGCCACATTGAGTGGCTTTTTTTGTTTTTGTACTTTTATTTTATAAACTACAGGAGATCCATTCTACTAAAGCAATCGTCTGTCTTTGTGAGAAGATCAATACTCAGATGTTATAGAATAATTAAACTCATAGGACTTACGCATTGACGGATTCAAAAAAGTATTAAAATACTTTATAAAGTATCTGTGATCAGACGAATTAAACATGCTTCTACAGCAACTTGTACATTACCCATTTATATGGGCTTTCTCATGAC
>NZ_VPEE01000021.1:0-53714 GCF_013417345.1 Acinetobacter sp. YH16032
TAGAGCGAAATGAATTACTTCGAGCAATTAAACGTTTAGGTAGGATACTATGGAAAAAATGGTCAGGCTATCATCGGCGAAGTTTGGTTGAAACTAAGATGCATTGCATCAAATTATTAGGAGATAAGCTCAGTGCAAGGAGTTTTGATAGCCAAGTGAATGAGATCCATGCACGTGTAGCAGTCCTTAACAGATTTACGGAATTAGGTCGACCACTTACCCAAGTTACGCCTTAAATTTGGCTCAATTAGGGGCGCTTTGCATTTCAAATCTTTGTGCAACAAAGCCTAAAATAATTGAAAAAAACAAATTTTATATCACTAATGATTATTTTTCAAATTATGATTCTGTTTTGGAAGAACTTAATATTGAAGATTACTCAATAATTAAAAGTATGCATCTCTTAGATGCATTCTTGAAATGTATGGTTGGATTCTTTTCTTATAGGGTTGAAGGATTTAGTCTTTTTAAAATACAGGGGCATATTGGTATTCTTTTTAATAAAGATGAAATAAAATGTGACAATAAGAATATTTTTAAAATTGAAAGTGTTTTAAATAACCTTGAATACTTTTTAAGGAAAAATATTTTGATTAAGTGTGAAAATCAATATGTAAGAGAAGATGATGAGATTTTTGATTTTCCTATAAAAATGAATGCGGATTTATTAGATTCTTTTTTTATTGATTTTGTACATCATCATAAAATTATTCTGCCTTTTTATTTTTCATATGGTTTTATACATTTTATTGAACTTGGTGAATATATAAAAATAATAGATCAATCTATAGCTAAAAATATCAATCCTGAGATTTATAAAAATTTGATTAATTATTTTAGAAATAAAATTTCAGAAATTTCAGATATTAAATATAGAGGAATCTAAAAGAAACCCCGCAATAAGCGGGGTTTCTTTTTATCGAAGTATTTAAGAATTAAACACGTTCGATGATGGTCGCGATACCTTGACCTAAACCAATACACATCGTCGCAAGACCGATTTGTGTATCTTGTTGTTCCATCACGTTTAACAACGTCGTTGTGATACGCGCACCAGAACAGCCCAATGGGTGACCAAGCGCAATCGCACCACCGTTTAAGTTCACGATGTCTTGTTTGTCATGTAAACCTAGACCTTTCAATACTGAAAGACCTTGAGCGGCAAATGCTTCGTTTAACTCAACAGTTTGAATATCACCAATGCTCAAGCCAGCGCGTTTAAGCGCTTTTTGAGTTGCTGGAACTGGACCATAACCCATGATCGCAGCATCACAACCTGCAACCGCCATAGAGCGAATTACAGCACGTGGCTTAAGACCTAATGCTTGTGCACGCTCAGCAGACATCAATAACATTGCAGATGCACCATCAGACAACGCTGATGATGTAGCAGCAGTCACTGTACCGCCTTTAGGGTCAAACACAGGACGCAACGCTTTAAATGCTTCAAGGTTCGCATCTGGACGAATCACTTCGTCTACATCACATAGGATTTTGAAGCCATTTGCATCATGACCTTCAACACCAATGATTTCGTTTTTGAAACGACCTTCTTGAGTAGCAGCCCAAGCACGACGGTGAGATTCAACACCAAAAGCGTCTTGCTCTTCACGGCTAATGCCATTCATACGACCTAACATTTCAGCCGTTAAGCCCATCATGTTAGATGCTTTTGCATAATGTTTAGATGCTTGTGGGTTCAAGTCGATACCATGCATCATGCCAACGTGGCCCATATGCTCAACACCACCAATGATGAAGATATCACCTTGGTTAGTCGCAATTTGAGCAGTTGCGGTATGAATTGCTTGCATTGAAGAACCGCAAAGACGGTTAACAGTTTGACCTGCAACAGTTTTTGGTAAGTCTGCCAATAACACGATGTTACGACCGATGTTCATGCCTTGCTCTAGAGTTTGGTTCACACAACCCCAGATCACATCTTCAACTTCGTTCACATCAAACTGGTTACGAGCAACCAATGCACGAACTAATTCAGCAGATAAGTTATCGGCACGTACATTGCGGAACATACCATTTTTGGTTTTACCCATTGCTGAACGTACGCCATCAACGATGACAACGTCACGTGGATTTAAAGTAGCCATTCACGTTGCTCCTTAACCGTAGAATTTTTTATTGTTAGCAGCCATGTCACGCAACATTTGTGGCGCTTCATAAGCCTTACCTAAATGCGCATACTTGTCGCAAAGCGCAACATACTCAGCTACACCAGTTTGATCGATGTAACGGCATGGACCACCACGGAATGGAGGGAAGCCTACACCCATGATCATTGCCATATCTGCTTCGTTTGGTGTTGCAACGATGTTGTCTTCCAAGCAACGAACAGTTTCGTTACAGAAAGCAATCATCATACGGTCAATGATCTCTTGAGGATCAAATTCACGTTTTTCACCAGTCACGACAGAAGCAATTACGTCATACGCTGTTGGATCAACAGTTTTTGCTTTCTTGCCTTTCTTGTCCAATTCATATTTGTAGAAACCAACATCGTTCTTTTGACCGAGACGTTGTGCTTCATACATTGTTTGGATTGAACCTTTGAAATCAGGCTTCATACGGTCAGGGAAACCTTCAGCCATCACTTCTGCACCATGAACGCCAGTATCAATACCGACAACGTCCATTAAGTATGCAGGACCCATTGGCCAGCCAAATTTTTCCATTACTTTGTCGACTTGTTGGAAGTCGGCGCCGTCTTTAAGAAGAAGGTCAAACGCACCAAAGTAAGGGAACAATACGCGGTTTACAAGGAAGCCCGGACAGTCGTTTACAACGATAGGAGTTTTACCCATTTTTTGAGCGAGGACGACAGTCGTTGCAATCGCTTCAGATGAAGTTTTTTCACCACGGATCACTTCAACCAAAGGCATCATATGCACTGGGTTAAAGAAGTGCATCCCTACAAAGTTCTCAGGACGCTCTAGGTTTTCAGCCAAACGCGTGATTGAGATCGTAGAAGTGTTTGATGCAATGATCGTGTTTTCACGTACTTTAGATTCAGTTTCTTTGAGTACGATGCCTTTCACTTTCGGGTTTTCAGTTACCGCTTCGATTACGATATCGACTTCTTTAAACTCATCATAGCTTAATGTCGGACGGATACGTGCAAGCGTTTCACCCATTTGAGCAGGCTTGATTTTCTTACGTTCAACTTGTTTAGTCAGGAGACCGTTTGCTTCTTTCATTCCTAAAGCAAGTTGTGGGTTACCAATATCTTTCATGATAATTGGTGTGCCTTTGCTTGCCGCTTGATAAGCAATACCACCACCCATGATACCTGCACCAAGCACTGCAGCTTGATTTACAGGGTGAGCGCCTTGTTCATATTTTTTCGAAGTTTTCTTCACAACTTGGTCGTTGATGAATAGACCAATCAACGCGCCTGCTTGTGGCGTTACCGCTGCTTTTGCAAAGTGTTCAGCTTCTTGGCGAAGTGCACCAGCACGATCTAAGCTTGAACCTGCTTGCATAGAATCAAGCAATAATTTTGGCGCAGGGTATTGTGCAGGATTAGCTTTCGCAAGCACCACACCTTTAGATGAGTTAAAAGCCATCATTTGTTCTAATGGATTCAACTTAATTGGATCTAATTTTTCTTGACGCTTCGCTTTCCAGTCTAAACGACCTTCGATTGCTTGTTTAACGATAGAGATCGCAGCATCTTGTAATTTATCAGCAGCGACCACAGCATCGACAGCACCATCTTTAAGTGCAGCAGGCGCTTTTTTCGGGTTCGCCATTGCCATCCATTCAACAGCGTTATCGATACCGATTACACGGCTTAGACGAACGGTACCACCGAAACCAGGAATGATCCCAAGTTTAATTTCTGGAAGACCAACTTGTGCTGATTCTGACATCACGCGATAGTCACACACCAAGCACATTTCGAAACCGCCGCCCAATGCCATACCATTGATTGCAGCAACTTTAGGAATATTTAAATCTTCGAATGAGTTGAAGATTTCATGAACAGGCATCGCCCAATCTACAATGACTTGTTCGCCTTGCGCAAAGTTTTCACCAAACTCAGTGATGTCTGCACCAACGATAAATGTAGATTTACCAGATGTAACGATAAGACCTTTAATCTCAGCGTTTGATTGAACAGCAGCAATTGCAGCTTTAAAGTCGTCAATTGTTGCGCGGTTGAATTTATTAACCGACTCACCTTGTAAGTCAAAGCGGAATTCTGCAATTCCGTCCGAAAGCATTTGGACGGTAATGGCATTGCCAGCGTGGATCATGCCCTGATCTCCTTTTTTTTGGAGGACTTCTAAGTTGATGTTGTGAAGCAAGTGCGTATTTCCTGCGCACATTAAAGCTTCGCTAATCTTACGATAACTATATCGAAAAAGAACATAACAAGTTGTATCAAGCCGTGACGCAATGGTCATCTATTTATTGCACCAGCATGCGTTATAAAACAGCAGATGCGCATGTAGAGTTTGTTCTTCTTACAATAAAGCGATTGTTTCAATTGGCATTTTATTTAAAAACACTTCAACTTATATCTGGGGTAGGTAGGTAATTTCAAGTTATTTTGCACTTTAAATTTCGTCATAAAAGTCAATAAACTGAAATATAAAGCCATCAAAAGTCTATTTGTAGAACACAATGTTTCGTTGTTTGGGGTAGTCGTTATACAATTTACGTGATTATCTATACATCTAAATTGGAACAATTCACTTCCAATTTAGGTGCAGCATCTCTTCATTTAACCCGCTAACCAAAGATAAACCGAGTCAATCAATGATCAAGTGGATTATTCTCGCGATATTCATCATATCGGCACTGTATATTCAACGTCGTGGAAAAGTACGACATTCGTTCTATCGTCAATTCTTTGATCATTCGACCATTTTGGCACCTATTAATTTTTTGATGTATATGTTCTCTAAGGTGCCAAACCAGCCTTATATCGACACACAGCATTTTAAAGATTTAAAAGTGTTAGATGAAAATTGGGAAATGATTCGTGATGAAGCCAAAGCTTTATATGAGCAGGGTGGGATCAAAGCCTCTGAAAAATATGATGATCTAGGCTTTAATTCATTTTTTAAAACTGGTTGGAAGCGTTTTTATTTAAAATGGTATGACTCTGCACATCCTTCAGCAGCAGAACTGTGCCCTAAAACGACAGCATTGCTTAAAACATTGCCAACCATTAAAGCGGCGATGTTTACTGAGCTTGCTCCTGATAGTCGATTGGTTCGTCATCGTGATCCTTATGCGGGATCTTTACGCTATCATTTAGGGTTGTTGACGCCAAATGATGATCGTTGCTTTATTGATGTAGATGGTCAGCGATATTCATGGAGAGATGGTGAAAGCGTTGTGTTTGATGAAACCTACATTCATTATGCAGAAAACACGACGGATCAAAATCGTATTATTTTCTTTGCTGATGTAGAGCGTCCTTTAAAGACACGTTGGATGGAACGGTTTAATCATTGGTTTGGTAAAAATGTAATGACTGCGGCAAGTTCACCGAATGAAGCAGGGGATCAAACGGGTGGTCTGAACAAAGCATTTGGTTATATTTATCGCTTGCGTGTGAAAGCAAAAGCACTGAAAGCGAAGAACCGTCAGTTATATTACTTTTTAAAATGGTTCTTGATGTTAGGGATATTCTTCCTGATTTTTATTCGACCTTATGTGTTTTAAGAGCATTCAGATCAAAATGCGCCTCAGGGCGCATTTTTTAATTTTACTTAAAATGATGTAAATTAAAATTGAGAAGTGGTTCAATAAAAGCTATGCTTTTATCTGTAAAATATACAAAAGAAAATTCAAATGAATCTCAAAAAAACAATATTAGTACTAAGTGTTTTACCGTTTTTTTTAAGTGCCTGTGGCGGCGGTGGGTCGGGAGATTCGTATGAATCATCACCGAGTACACAATTTCGAAACGGTGATCAACTCTATTCAATTTACTATAATTCCAATGATCGATTCGGCTTAAATTATATTGAATTTCAAAATGGACAATTTACTTATACGGATAGTTTTAAACCGTTGAATAGTGTGATTGTGACGCGAAATCGTATCTATCAAACCTATGATCAAGCCCAAAATACGCTCAGTGTGAATAGTCCTAGTCATTGGACGATGAATATCATTGGTGACATCCAAACGGATATCGAAATGGAGCGTGTAAACCTATCGGGTAAAAATGTTTTTGATACAGTTTTACCAGGTTATCGCAACATTGATCGAAATGATTTGAGCCCTAATGTGAGATTGTTTATCGCCAAAGATGGTCTTAAAAATTTTTCTTCAGGTAGCTATTGTTATAGAAAGAAAGCAGAACAAAACAGAGTAGATTATTTACAACTCTATCCAAACACGAGTGAACCATTGGAAGAGAGTTTTAACCAATTTTATGAAGATAACTTGCTGTATCTTGATCTTTTAAATGACAAAAATCCAATAGTGAAATTTCAACTCGCTAAAGATCGTTGGATGGGTATGAATTTTAGCAGTATTTTTGACACCAGTATGAAGATTAGTTTAGATGATTCAACAGCCATTGAATTTGAAAGCAAACTATATCCTGCTGAATATCATCAAACTTTGAAGCGTACGACTGATGATGAATATAAACTCTATGAAAAATTGTTAATGAACGATGATGTTGCAGAAAATAGACAGCGTTATCAGTTGTTAATGGCAAATATTGAAAAAGGGTGTACGTATTATAATAAAACGGCAGCAGAATCCTTTGTCACGATTCCTGGTTTAAGATGATTTGTTTAAAAAAAGCCCATAATGGGCTTTTTTTATTAATTGATGATCGTGAGCTGACCGTCTTTGCAATCCAGCTTGAGATGAAGTTGATCTGGATGCTTTAGAAAGTAGATCGCAATAATGGGTTCTAGTTCAGTTCTTATTTTACGTGCTAAATGACGTGCCCCAAAGCGGATATCATGACCCTGATAGAAATATGCTTTGGCAAGGTCTGATAAATGAACCTGACGTTTTTGATGTTGCAAACGAATATTGAGTTTTTCCAGTTCAATATCTACCAATTTAGGGAGTGCATCATCTTGAACAGGTTGATAATGAAGGACACGATCAATTCGATTCAGAAATTCGGGATCAAAACTGCGATGCAGTATTTTTTCAATAATGGCTTTCGTGGGTAAGCGTTTTAAACATAGATTCTGAAGTTTTTGCGGTAAAACATTTAATTTATCTAAATATTGTTGTGCTGCGCGTGCTCCTGCATTACTGGTCATAAAGATCATACAATTACGAAAGTCAATCGTTTTTGTTCCAGCAGTAAGGGTTAGGCGACCTGTATCCAACACATTCATTAAGCCACGAATCACTTCGGGAGAGGCTTTTTCAAGTTCATCAAACAGCATAATGCCAGGACGGGTATGAGAGCCATTAATCGCAGTTTCATCGAATAAACTATGACCTTCTTTTGAACCGACATATCCAGGCGGAGCGCCTGTTAAAGCGGCTGCATAATGTTCTTGAGCCAGTGTATTCATATCGATACGACAAAATGCATCAGGACGACCATAAATCGCTTCAGCAATCAAACGAACAGTCTCTGTTTTACCAACACCTGTTGGTCCAAGCATTAAGGTGACGGACAAGGGGCGTTCAGGACTTGAAAAGTCAGCTTTGACCACGTGAAGCATTTTTTCGATTTCATCTAAGGCTGGATTTTGCCCAATGATACGATCACGCAATAACTGCATCACTTTGGCTGGTTCAAAATGAAAGCGAGACTTTCCAATGAGTCGATCTTTTTCTGAAGGACTATGGGATGAGAGTGCAGGTTGTATGGCGTGAAAAGCACGATCGGTCGCAGTCATGTTGGCGCATCCATGAATGAATCAGTTGAAAAGCATATCAAACTTGAATTTAACAACTCAGACTTTTTAACAATCAGCTGATTATCAAATCTGCGATCATTGCTCTGAACTGTTGGATCAACAAGGTTTTAAAATCGTCTACCGAAATGCACTTGAAATAGAGCGCGTTACCATCACAATAAGCTCATGCTGTTGCATGAATGACTGACTCTACATTAAAGGCTGCTTGTGAACGAAAACGCACGTGAACACATTGAAAAAATCTTAGCCAATCTTACGACTTTGCCTGGTGTCTATCGCATGTTAGGTAAAGATGGAGAGTTGTTGTATGTGGGAAAAGCGAAGAATTTAAAAAATCGTGTTTCTAGCTATTTTGTTAAAACCATTGAGCATCCCAAAACACAGGCTTTAGTTGCCCGCATTCATGATATTGAAACCATGGTGGTCCGCTCAGAAACGGAAGCATTACTTCTTGAACAAAACTTAATTAAGCTTCATCGACCGCCGTATAACATCATGCTGCGAGATGATAAATCTTACGTCTATATTTTTGTGTCCAGTGATAAGCCTTATCCACGTATTGCAGCAGGTCGTGGTAAGGGGAAACATCAAGCAGGTAAATTTTTTGGACCTTATCCAAGTGCTTATAATGCACGTGATACATTGGTGGTCTTACAAAAATTATTCAATGTCCGCCAATGTGAAAATAGTTATTTTGCGCAACGTAAAAGACCGTGTTTGCAGTATCAAATTAAACGTTGCTCAGCTCCATGTGTGGGTATGATATCACCTGAAGATTATAAAGATGATGTTGATAACTCTATTCGTTTTTTACAAGGGGACACACGTGAGCTTAATCAAGAATTAATTGCCAAAATGGAAGCGGCAGCAGAAGCTCTTGAATTTGAAAAAGCCGTTTTTTATCGTGATCGGATGGCATTATTGCGTGATGTCCAAACGCAACAAGCGATTTATAAAGTCAAAGGTGAAGCAGATATATTGGCGATCGCATACCAAGCGGGGGTAACGTGCGTTCAGATTATGCATGTGCGTAATGGCAAGATGTTGGGAGGAAAAAGTTATTTCCCAGATATGTTGGGCGATGATTTGGGACAAATGCTGGCAGATTTTATCGCGAACTTTTATTTCCAAGTTGCCGATGAGATTCCAACAGAATTAATCGTCAACGTGGAGCTGCCAGACAAGAAAGACATAGAAGAGGCACTACAACAAAATTTTGGCAAAAAAATTCTGATTAAATCAAAAGTTCGAGAAACCCGTGCAGAATGGCTCGAGCTTGCGACCATGAATGTACAGCATGCCATTAAAGGACAACTTGCTAACCATTATGAATTGAATGAACGTTTTCATCAGTTAGAAGAGGTGGTCGGACGTCCAATTGATCGTATCGAATGTTTTGATATATCCCATACGATGGGCGAAGCAACGATCGCTTCTTGTGTTGTCTTTGATAGTGGAGGGGCTCGCAAGCGCGATTACCGTCAGTTTGCTATCGAAGATATCACTGGCGGTGATGATTATGCTGCCATGCGTCAGGCTTTGACACGACGGTATAAGAAGGCGATGCTGCCAGATTTGCTTCTCATCGATGGTGGTAAAGGGCAATTACATATGGCAATGCAGGTCATGCAAGATCTTGGATTGGATGCATTCATGGTGGGGGTTTCAAAAGGGGAAGGACGTAAGCCTGGTTTGGAAACCTTACATTTCACTGATGGCACAAAGATTCAACTGCCTGAAGACCATAAAGCGCTACATTTAATTCAACAGGTTCGTGATGAGGCGCATCGATTTGCCATTACTAAACATCGTGCCAAGCGCGATAAACGTCGTGGGCAGTCAGTTTTAGAAGCCATTCCAGGGCTAGGACCAAAACGCCGCCGTGATTTATTAACACATTTTGGTGGGATTCAAGGGGTATTAAAAGCCTCTGAAAAGGATCTGAATTTAGTCCCAGGTTTTGGTGCAAATCTCGCTCGGACTGTGTACAAAATCTTGCATGAGTAATCATGCATATCAATTTGCCAAAATGCTCATTGACCTGCGAGTCATTGATCATTTACCTCAATCTGAAAATTCAGCATGCTAGCGCGATAAGAAATTTAAAATAAAAGGGTTGCACATGTCATTTGGACAGGTATTTCAAGAAATTGATCAACAAGAATGGGTGGGGATCCCTGAGGGTTGGTTGCAAGGTCGTACCATTTTTGGTGGTTTAACCACGGCGATGATGCTACACAAAGCAACACAAATGATTCATGACCCTCAAAAAAGATTATTGAGCACCAGTGTGGTATTTGTGGGTCCTGTTCAGGAAAAGCCAGTCAAAGTGACAGTGGAAATTTTAAGGCAAGGTAAATCTGTGACTAATATTGAGGCTCGGATTTGGCAGGATGATGCTGTACAGGGAATTCTGCTGGCAAGTTTTGGTTCAGACCGTGAATCAGTTGTGAATATGGATCAAACTCGCACAGCACCACAGTATGATTCGCCTGAAAGTTTAGTTAAGTTGCCTTATCATCCTCTTATGCCGCAATGCTATCAGAACTATGATCTGATTTGGGCTGAAGGGAAATACCCTTGTACGGCTGCTGAAAAGCCAGATTTTGGTGGGTGGTTTCGATATGCAGAATCTAAATTTGAAGCAGGTCCGCTGAGCATGCCTGAATTTATAGCAATGTTAGATATTTGGCCTGCAGGAATTTTTCCTATATTAAAAAAACCAGCACCGGGAAGTTCAATTTCTTGGTATGTGACGCTGTTAGAACCTATTCAAGCTGACCGACGAGATTGGTTTAAATATAAAGTATTTACAGATCATTCTGCGCATGGTTATTCTACTGAATATGCCCATATTTGGGACCATAATGACTGTCTCGTTGCAATTTGTAGACAGACTGTCGCGATTTTTGCCTAGTCGACAGCGGGTAGTGAATCGTTTAAAGTAAGCGGATTAAAGAATCAAAGCTCAAGTTTTTATTGCAAATTTTAGCTGTAATTGGGGCAAACTGGCGGTGTCTATGTCTACAGGTCGCATCCTGAATATACCAAATATCTTGACGCTAGCACGTATTGCGTTAATACCTGTTTTTTTAATTATTGCCTATTGGCCTCCTGCGATTGGTGTGGGTGGGCATGAAGGGGGTATGACGCGTCATATCATTCTGACTGCAATTTTTGTGATTGCTGCTGTCACAGATTGGTTTGATGGTTACTTGGCAAGAACATTGAATCAGACTTCTGCATTCGGACGTTTTTTAGATCCTGTTGCGGATAAATTAATGGTCGCGGCAGCATTGATTGTTTTGGTGCAATGGCAACCTACAATTTCGATGGCTTTTGCTGCGATTGTGATTATTTCACGCGAGATTACGGTTTCTGCTTTACGTGAGTGGATGGCTGAGCTCGGTGCACGTACCAATGTAGCTGTATCTACAGTTGGCAAATATAAAACAGCTTTTCAGATGATTGCTATTTCCGTGTTCTTACTCAATTGGAAACCACTTGAATTAGTTGCATATGGTTTGTTATATACCGCTGTAATTTTAACACTGTGGTCCATGTTTATTTATTTAAGAGCGGCATGGCCGTATCTAAAACAACCCTAATGTATTTAAAGCGCCAAAAGGCGCTTTTTTTATTTCGTTAAGAACGTGAATTAAAAAATGAGAAGTAAATTTGCTATTGCTTTGAGTATCTTGTCGAGTTCAAGCATTTATGTGGATGATTTATCACGGGCACAAGAGTATTTGCATAATGATAGAATCGCGTATTGTCTATCTCATTCTGAGATTTATACAAATGAAGCAAATATTGCGAGAGGTGGATATTTTCAACTCGGTGAGCATAGCCATGAGGCGTCAAAACAAGTGCAAAATTATATTGATCAAGCGCTCAAAGAAGCGTTAGGCAGCTATCAATATTCAAAAGAGAAAGCATACCTTATGCGTTGTTTGGAAATCTCTTATTCAACGCAGTATCGAAATTATATTAAAACTGTTTATGCGTTTGATGTTATCGAAAATCAAAAATAACCTTAATTGCTTAAGCTTTTCTGCTGAGGGTTAAAGTAATCCATATTGGGGGATTCAACCGCTTTAAAGTTGAATCATCTTAGAGATTAAAAATAACAATGAAAAAAATACACTTTCAGAAAGTCATTGATGACTTAAACCTTTTGGAAATACTCAAGCGGTATCAAGTTACAGTGGTCGGTACGCCACCTTTAGGAATTGCAACAGCAGAAAGTGATATCGACCTCATTTGTAGTTATCCGATTGAGCAAGAGAATCATTTGATTGAAACACTAAAATTATTTCAAACCTATAAGGCATGGTGCATTGAGCGAAGTTATTTTGAACGTGATACTTGGATTTGCCGATTCGAATATTGTGCTTGGTCAATTGAGATATTTTGTTCTACAACACCAATTCATCAGCAGGCGGGATTCCAGCACTTCTACGTTGAACATAGAATATTAGATTTGGCAAATGACCAATTTAAACAGGAAATCATTCGCCTTAAGCAAAAAGATATAAAAACTGAACCTGCATTTGCACAAATATTAGCGCTCGATGGTGATCCTTACACGAAGTTAAGTCAGCTATATGAAGCAGATGACTGTGTATTGATTCAACTGCTTCAATGCCAAGGTTACCTAGATTAAACTTTAACTATGGGTTTCCTCATCTCCATCGTCTTCAAAAGTTTTTGCAATTTTTTCGATATTCAAACTTTTAGCCATCGCATCAAAAATTTGTTTATACACACCGTCTTGATGGTAAAGGGCATCATGTTCTCCATGCTCGGCAATTTCGCCTTCTTTCATGACATAGGTATAATCCGCATCGATAATTTGCGACAGGCTGTGTGAGATAATAATGACAGTACGTCCTTGTTTAATCTCATCAAGGCTTTGTTTAATTTGTTCCGAAGCGATGGCATCCAAACTCGCTGTCGGTTCATCTAAAAAGATAATCGGCGGATTTTTCAAGAACATACGAGCAATCGCAATACGCTGTTGTTGTCCTCCAGAGAGTTGCAATGCATCGGAATGATAGCCATCTGGAAGTTGTGAAATTTGCTCATGAATGGAGGCTTTTTTAGCAGCAATGATCACGTCTTCTTCAGTGGCATCTGTTTTACCATAGCGAATATTTTCAAGAATAGTCCCTTGGAAAATATGATTTTTTTGTAGGACTAATCCAATATGATCTCTCAAATATTGTGTATCAATTTGATTAAGATCGATGCCATCGAGTTCGATACATCCCTGATTAGGTTCATAAAATTTATCTAAAAGACTGATTAAGGTTGATTTTCCCGCACCTGATAAGCCAACTAATGCAGTAATTTTATTGGGTCGAATCTCCATATTGATATTCTTTAGTGCGTGGTGACCGTTTGGATAAAAGAATTCAACATTTTTCAGCGTAAATTTTCCTTGAATTTCGGGTTTGAGTTGACCTGTAGGTTCAATTTGATCATCTGCTTCTAAAATTTTAAAGAAGCTTTCTGAATAGATCATGGCATCATTTACTTCATCATATATACGATGTAAGGAGCGAATTGGCGCGGATACATTATTGAACAACAGTACATGAAACATGATCATACCGATGCTCATCTGACCATCAAGCACAAAATACGCAGTTAGGATGATGATTAAAACAATGCCTATTTGTTCAATAAAGGTTTTTAACCCATCAAATAAAAAGCTGACTTGACGGGTTTGCATTTGATTATCTGTGAGTTCTTTTTGTAGTTTGAGTTGTTTGGTTGATTCTATTGACTCGCGGTTGAAAGATTTGATAACCGTAATTGAATTAATAATTCCGAGGATACCTTGGCTTTTCTTTTCTCGACCATCACGTAAATTTCGACGCCAGCCTCCGAGTTTTTGTGCTTGTTTATAAGTTAACCAGAAGTAGATTGGAACGATAGTGGTCGCTACCAAGCCAACATAAAAGTTGGCGTAGTACATTAATCCTAAAGCCACGATCGCACTGGTAAATAACGGCAAAATGTCAATAAAGAATATTTGAACTAGACGAGTCAGAGAGCCAATACCACGATCGATTCGTGTTTGTAATTTTCCCGCCTGATTATTCTCTTCGTTGAAAAAAGCTAATCTATAGGTCAGAAATTTTTCAATGATGCCTTGTGCTAGATCTTGAGAAATAAAAATTCTAAGTTTTTCACCATAAAACTTTTGTCCGAATTGAACAAAAGCATTAATCACTTCTTTACCCAATAATATCGCTGTAATGGTAATCAGGATATTCCAGCCTTCGGCTAAGCCAAAGCCATTCTCAACCAGCGCATTAATTTCATCAACTGCATATTGCAAAGTGAGTGCATTCACTTGAGCTGTGAAAGAGCCGATGAGCGTAAGAAAGAGAGTGGCAATCACTAAAAAGCGATAAGGTCGAACGAAAGGTTTAAGTTTTAGAAAAAGTTGCCATAAATTCATAAGCGATTGTTTTTATTGTCTAGATTTATGCCAGTCTAAGCTTGATTGTCCAGTGTCACAAGCGTTCACAATGTTTCAATTTGTCAGTTGAAATATTCAGCTAATATACGGTTATATTTTCATGGCAAATTGGTTATGAACTTTGAGCTGTTTGCACCCGAACCCAATTCAAATCTCCTACCTTGTGATGGGATTGTAGAAGATTACGGCCTTATACTTACTCATGCTGAATCACAGGATTATTTCGATTATTTTTTAGAAGGTTTGGCTTGGAAACAGGATGAAGTGATTTTATACGGCCAATATTTTAAGACGGGTCGTAAAGTCGTATGGTATGGTGACCAAAACTATCAATATCACTATTCAGGAATGGATAAACAAGCACAGATTTGGGATTTGAAATTATTAGCACTCAAGCAAAAAATTGAACTTATAACAGGAGTTCAATTTAATTCTTGTTTGGCTAATTTGTATGAAGATGGAACTCAAGGTGTAGGATGGCATAGTGATGATGAGGCTGCATTAAGAGATCCTGAACATGGCGAGACTGTCATTGCCTCACTGAGTCTCGGCGCAACCCGAAAATTTAGATTTAAACATCGTGATAAAATTCATACTGCGGAAATGTATCTACAATCAGGACAGTTGATTGTGATGAAAGGTCAAACACAGCGTTTTTGGAAACACACTTTAGCGAAATCAACCAAAGTATTAGAGCCTAGAATCAATTTAACCTTTCGCTATTTTTATCCTAGATGAAATGGCAAGTATTCTATTAAGGTTGAATACCTTGAGGATTACGATACCAACTTTCAATAAATAAAGCGGCTGCCAAGCTGTCTGCGGACAACTTTTTTCCACGCCCTTGCGCCTGATAATGATCGAGTTCATCACGCGCTTCGCGAGTTGTTAATCGCTCATCCACCATCCATGTTTCTATATTGGTTTGGTGTCTTAAACGACGGGCAAATTTACGTGCTCGTGTTGATAGTTCCGATTCGCTATCATCCATATTCAGTGGTAGCCCGACTAAAAACAGATTTGGAGAATGCTGTTTTACAATTTTGAGAAGATCATCCCAATTGGGAATGCCATCTTTCATCGGTAAAAGTGAAAGTGGTGTAGCACTTTCAATAATAGACGATCCTACAGCCATTCCTGTTTTTTGTGTGCCAAAGTCAAAGGCCATAATGAGTTGAGCGGTAGTTGAATCAGGCATGTCCAATCTCAGATGAAAGCCATGTACGATCGACCCCCATTTTTCTATAGGCAGCGTCCCAGCGATCGTCATAGGGTAAGTTAAAAATCAAATCCATATCAGAGTCACAAATGAGCCAGTCACCTCGAGCGATTTCTTGCTCCAACTGGTTTTTACTCCAACTTGCATAGCCTAAAGCAATTTGATAGCGACCAACACCTTCATTGTGTGCGATTGCATCAAGAATATCCTTTGAAGTTGTTAAACAAAGGTTTTCACCTACAGCGATGGACGCATGCCAAGTAGGTTGACCTGTATGAAGTACAAAACCCGCTTCTGGTCGTAAAGGACCACCTTGTAAGACATCATGTGGGTGAACATGATCTGCAACGATATCAAGATCTGTTAAGAGTTCTTTAACCTGAATCCCAGCTGGACGATTGATCATAATTCCCTGCGCACCTTCATGATCATGACGAGCGATATAGACCACACTATTTGCGAAGAAATCATCTGCTAAATCAGGTGGGGCAATCAGGCAACGGTGCGTTAGAAATTGTTTACTCACCTAATGGCTTCTCCAAAATATGTCTTTCCAAGAACAATACCTTAATTTATATAGATTTGAAAAAATATGGTAAAAAGAAATAAGGAACTCAAAAATATAAAAAAATTGTAACAATTAAAATTTAGTAATATTAAGTAATTAAGTGTTTTTTTTATTCTTTTAACGATTATCTAAAACTTTAAAATATATATTGTTAAGTGTAACTGAACTCAGGTTATTGTATCTTAATTTTGTAATTTGTTATTTTATTGAAACATAATATTAATATTTGTATCATTTTGATAAGGGGTAATAAATTAATTTAGATCATGAATTTTTTTAAAAAAAATACACTTATTTTTTCGTTTGTTTTACTGGGATTGTGTAGTACTACAAATAGTGCTGTTTTTAATACTTATGCTGAAGATGGGAGTTTGTTTAGAAGCCATCTAAATGGTGAGTTAGCATCAAATATTATTGAGAGTTTTGATAAAAAAATTAAATCAAAAGATGCTGGACTTTATTTACTTGAAAAAGCTCGTCTTTTACAAGTTAATCATCAGTATCAAGAAAGTGCCGATGCGTATAAGCAAGCTTTTGAGATAATAGATAAACAAAATAATAGAGCTAAAGTAAGTGTGAGCCGTCTAGGTTTTAAAGCTTTATCATTACTGAGTAATGACTCCGTCATGCCTTATGATGTGCCTCGTTATGAGCAAGTATTGGCTCACGTTGCTCAGGCCAAAAATTATATTTATTTAAATAATCCAGAAGCTGCTGGCGTTGAAATGCGTATAGCTCAGCGCATACAGCGAGAAATCGAAATAGATCATCAAAAGGAATTAGAAAAAAAAGCTGAAAAGCTTAAAGAAAAAGAAAGCAATGCTAATACATCATCAGCTTTTAATGTGCTTGATGAAGCTTTTGTAGGATTAGATCCAATTGCTGGCAAAATTAAAAATTCATATCAGAATGCCTATGCTTTTTATATGGCGGCAAATTTATGGGAGGCTACAGGTGAATTAAATGATGCACTTGTTGATTATAAAAAATCATATGAATTACAGCCTGATCAATATATTGCTAAAGATGTTAAGCGTTTAGATCATAGCCAAATTAAAAAAGGTAATTTCGTTCCTGTTATTGTTTTTATTGAACAGGGGACAGTCCCAGAAAAAATTGAAAATAAATTAGCGTTACCTTTGCCGAATGGCATCGTGAATATTGCGTTTGCAACTTATGAACCTAGTACATATCAAATACCTCAGACACTGCGAGTGAAGGTGGGAGATAAGACGATGCATCAAAGCTTTGTACTGAATGATATTGGAGCATTAGCAGTTAAAGAGTTAAAAGAAAAAACACTCAATACTGTCACTACTCAAATAATAAGAGCAACAGCAAAGTACGCGGTTCAGCAAGAGTTGGGTAATCAACTTGGTGCGATTGGTCAATTGGCAGGGACATTAATGAATATAGCCACTGAGCGTGCAGATTTGAGAGCTTGGTCTACGCTTCCAAGTAATACTCAAATATCAAGATTTGAATTAAAGCCAGGTGTTCATTCTTTGCAGATCCTTGGACGTAAAGCAAAAAGTGAAATTATGAAGTTGGAGGCTTTGCCTAATCAAACAGTATTTGTTTATGTGAATGACGTGAACGATAAAATTACGACTAGTGTTAGTACAGTCTCTCACTAAAAATTTATAAAGAGTTAATTATGAATTCTATTTTTAAAATCACATTGGCGCTTGGCTTTTCTGCTGTTTTAGTAGGTTGTACAGCATCAAACTCACTTTCAACTCATACCGCTTTAGATGGAAGTTATGTCGTAAAAACAATTGGTAATAATCCTAAGCTTACATCAGAGGTGATGATTGAGCGTGTAAGCATGGCAACCATTGGTGATTTAAAGAAAGTGTCTCTGTCAATCAAAGACCGTTGGTATGTGAATAAAAATTTCGAGTACAAAATTGTATGGGTTGATGCACAAGGGATGGAGGTCAATCCTGAAGGCTCCCGTTGGAAGCCGATTCAACTCACTGGACGTGAAGTAAAAACAGTCCAATCCGTGGCACCAAATCCATCAGCTGTAGATGTTGTTGTTTATTTAAAGAAAGATTAAGGATCTCACAATGAATATTAAAGTTTTATTTGCTTCAGTATTAATGGCAGCCGCATTTACTGGTTGTGCATCGACTAGTGCGGTTCGTTATGGTGATGCACAATCTGTTGAAACTTTAACAACTGATTTTGGATCAACGGATTTGCAAATGATTGCAGACAAAATGGTTGATGACATGCTGACATTCCCAGTAATCGTCCAACTTACTCAGACACGCCGTCCCGTTATGTTTGTTGATCGTATACGTAATAAAACTCAAGAACATATTGATACGGAATCAATTACTGACACGATTCAAAATAAATTGATTAACTCTGGTAAGTTTCGTTTTGTAGATATGACAGCTGTTAACGCTATGGCGAATCAATTGAATTATCAAAAAAATAGTGGATTAGTTAATCAAGCGACTTCTGTTAAAGCTGGCGGTCATATTGGTGCGGAATTTATGCTGAATGGGAATCTCTCTAGCATTGTTAAAAATGCTGGTGGCCGTAGCGATGTGTACTACAAATTTACTTTGAAATTACAAAATGTCCAAACGGGTATTGTTGAATGGACAAGCGAAAAAGAAATTCGTAAATCAGGTAAGCGCTCTGCATTTGGTCTGTAATAAAAATAGCTCAGTGATTATGTCTTAGGCGTAATCACTTTAGAAGAAATTTATGAAAAAAATACTTATATCTGCTTTAGCAATCTTAGGAGTTTGCAGTAGTTCTGCATATGCACAGCTGAAAGAGGTTGTGAAAGAGGCTTCAGGAAGTGGTTCTACACAACATCAAGCTATATCTGAAGCTTTACTTATAGCAGTTCAATCTGTTAATGGTACAACAGTTTCTCAACGCGTTGATATGGAGCAGACGGTCAATATGTCTTTGTCTAATCGCCAATGGACATATGTAGGTAAATCTTCACCTGTCTTTAGCGTGGAAAGCTCAGGCTCTGGATCAGTTTCAAAATTTCAGGTTTTGAGTGTTTCTGGATCAAAGAATAATTATCGTGCAAAAGTTCGTGCTCATATCATTCAATTTCAATCTTCAGTTCAGGATCAAGGACAGCGTAGGATTGCTGTTTTACCATTTCAATTTTTTGAAAAAAATAATCGTGTAGCCGGCAATCAGACTGCGAGAGAGTTTAGCTCAGAACTCGCTGATAGTTTGGGAAATTATTTATCCCAGTCTGGTCAATTAAGCTTGGTAGATCGTCACTACTTAGAAGAAATGCAATTCGAAAATGAGTTCCTTTTCTGGGATGGTGCTCCACAAGAAATGGCCAGACTTCAACAAAAAGTCGGAGCGGATTATCTACTAGTGGGACGCATAAATAATTTAAGCCAAGATAATGGACAAACCATGTATGGCTTAAATCATGGTGCTGAACAAGTAAGACTATCTTGGCGAGTGATTGAGGCGAACACAAGTAAAGTTGTTGCTGCTGGTAATTTTAATCGTAATATGAGTAAAAATCAGGTTCAAAATTTATTAGATAATACAATCCAAGCTAGCGGCGCTGAAAAGCTCGCAGAGTCATTGGCTGATGATGTCTTAGTAGCACTCAAACTAAAGGCTAAATCATTAGGTGAGGGGACAAACTTTGTACCTACTTATGAAATGACGCCTGGTTCTAGTGAAAAACCAATTAAATGGTGAAAAAAATCCCAGTTGAAAAACTGGGATTTTTTTTCAATTTTGAAACTTTAATTGTCTTAATTGTTTTGCATGTTGAAGGGTGGTCTCGCTAATTTCGACACCACCAGTCATACGAGCAAGCTCTAATATCCGTTGATCTTCATCAAGCTCAACGATAGTGCTGCTAGCAGGGTCTGTTTGTAGTTTTTTCACTAACAAATGTTGGTCCGATTGCGCTGCAACTTGGGCTTGATGTGTAATACATAGAATTTGAACATGTTGACCTAATCCAGCCAATAAGCGACCGACAATCTCAGCTGTCCCACCACTGATACCCACATCAATTTCATCAAAAACGAGTACTTCAGCTTCGGTTTTTTCTGCATTCATGACTTGCATGACCAATGCAATACGTGACAATTCACCACCAGAGGCAACCTTCGCAAGCGGTTGAGGTGGAATCCCTTTGTTTGCTGTGAACAATAATTGAATAAAACTAAACCCTTCAGATGAAGGCTGCTCCAGAGGATCGAAACGGAATTCAAAATGAGCTTCTGGTAAAGCCAGTTGTTTGACTTGTTCTGTTAAGAGTTTGGCTAAGGGCTCTGCTGCTTTACGACGAATATCATCTAGATATTGAGCTTTCTCTATAAACTGTTGATGTGAAATTTCAACTTGTTCAGCCAAAGTCTCTGGATCTTCAAGCTGATGTAATTGTTCTAGCTCTGCCTGCCAATGTTCGTATTCTGATTTTAAATCTTCGGGTTGTACTCGATATTTGCGCGCTAAACGATGGAATATTTCCAGTTGTGTGTTTAACTCTTCCATTCGTTCAGGATCAAAACTCTGACGGTCAATGAATTGTTTTAAATTAGCACTGGCATCATCGAGTTCACTTTGCGCATTTAATAATGAGTTATAAATTTCAGAGAGTAAATCACTACGACCTGCATGAGATTCAAGCTTGCGAATAATACTTGAAATTTCCTGAGTGATATTTTGATCAGACTCATCTAAAACGTTGATTGCATAACTACAATCTTGCATGATGTGTTCATGATGACTTAAGCGATCGAACTCTTGTTCAATTTCTTTATAGTCAAGTCGAACCACTTCTTCTAATTCTTCTAATTGAAGATTAAGTATCTCAATGCGTTGAAGGCGGGTGGTCTGTGCATCAAGCGCAGCTTGATGCTGTCGGATATTTTTTTGCCATGCGTTATAACTGTCTTTGACAGCGAGCGTATGCTGACCAAAATTGCTGTAACGATCCAACCAATGTTTTGGATAGGGTGGTTCTAACAATTGTTGCTGACTATGTTGGCTGTAAAGTTGGACTAAGAGTCTGCCAATTTCCTTTAATTCTGACAGGCTACTTGGACGTCCATTGATCCAAGCTTTACTACGACCTGTAGCAAATATTACCCGTCTTAGGTGAATTTCACCTGATTCATCTGCCAGCTCATGAGTGCTTAACCATTCAGCTTCGGGACTTTGATCTTGATAACTAAATACGGCTGTAACATCAGCCTTATCTGAACCATAACGTACGTAATTCGTATCAGTACGCTCGCCTAAACACGCTGATAATGCATCGAGTAATAAAGATTTACCTGCACCAGTTTCACCCGTAAGAACATTGAAACCTTGATCAATATCAATGGCTAAGTTATCGGCTAAAGCAAAGTTGATCAGATTAAGGTGTGTCAGCATAAACGCATCCGAGCTGCGAAAGTGTGGATTCTAAGATAGAGAAATTTTGTTTTAGTCTCAAGTCACGACATTTGAATATGAGAACTTTTAATTTGCATTTTAACTGAAATTAGGTTGATTACTAGTGACTGAATATATTCTTTTACCTGTGTACAAAAGATACATAGAAGAAATCAAAAAAATCTTTAAATTTCATCAATAGGGAATAAAAGTTGCTTATAAAAACCATTGCAAAACACTGATTGATTAGTTGCTCGAGCGCAATTAAACTACAGCAATTAAAATTTATAAAATGCGCATTATTTGGAGAATACGCATGTCATCACAATTTGATCATGTATCTGTTGTAAAAAAATCAAATGTTTATTTTGGCGGGACGTGTATTAGCCACACTGTTCAATTTGAAGACGGTACGAAAAAAACACTTGGGGTTATTCTACCGACGGAACAACCGCTTACTTTTGAAACACATGTACCAGAGCGTATGGAAATTATTTCTGGTGAATGTCGTGTCACAATTGCAGACAATGAAGAACATGAGCTTTTCCGTGCAGGGCAGTCGTTTTACGTGCCTGGTGAGAGCCGTTTCAAAATCGAAACAGATGACGTATTAGACTACGTTTGTCATTTCGAAGGCTAATTACCAAAAAAAAATTTGACCAACATTCAATGGTCAAATCGGTTAAACTATTAGCTATATAAAATCCTGTAAAGTTGGCTTTGCGGGATTTTTCTTTTCTATATTATTGTATTGTCTTAGTGAGTTGAGGTCGTTCATGGCTAAACCCGAATATTATTATGGCGTTCATTCTGTGGAGTCATTGTTGGAGTTAGAACCTGAACGCGTTTTGACTCTATTTGCACTAAAAGGTCGTGAAGATCAACGTTTAAAACGTATTTTTGAGTTGGCTGAACCTTTCGGAATTAGTATTCAAAAAGCGAGTCGAGACAGCCTTGAAAAACTGGCTGGACAACCTTTTCATCAAGGTGTCGTTGCTGCAGTTCGTCCTCATCCAACGCTGAATGAAAATGATCTTGAGCAATTAATCAAAAGTACAGACAATGTTTTTTTACTAGCGCTTGACCAAGTGACGGACCCGCATAATTTGGGTGCGTGTATTCGAACTGCGGCAGCCATGGGCGTACACGCGGTTGTTGTTCCTCGTGATCGTTCTGCGAGCTTAACACCAACGGCTCGTAAGGTTGCTGCTGGTGGTGCAGAGAAAGTTAAATTTATCCAAGTGACGAATTTGGCTCGTACTTTAGCTAAAATCAAAGATGATTTTAATGTACGAGTGATTGGCACGATGTTAGATGAGCATGCTCTACCTATTCACGAATGTGATTTGACTGGTCCTGTCGTAGTGATTATGGGTGCTGAAGATACTGGTTTAAGACCGATTACTCAGGCGCAATGCGATCACAAAGTTTATATTCCAATGAGTGGCAATTTACAAAGTTTGAATGTGAGTGTGGCGACAGGCATGGCACTTTACGAAGCGTGTAGACAACGTCAAGCCTAATTAGAGATGGCACTTTCAGATCGAGCCCAAGGCTATTTTTTTCTTATTACTACCATGTGCATCTGGGGGGGATTTACCCTCACTGCACGATTAAATGCGCTATGGCATATCAATACGTGGGACATTGTGGCACTGCGTTTTTCACTGGCTTTTTTGATCTTAATGCCGATTTTACTTTATCGTAGAGAAGCCTCTTTTTTACTTAAAAAAGAACCATTTATCTTGGCAATGATTGGTGGTGTGATCTATTGTTTGTTGGCTTATAGCGCATTTCACTATGCACCGACTGCGCATGCTGCAATTTTTCTCAATGGTTGTATTCCTATTTGTACTGCCATCGTGGCTTTTATATTGATGAAGCAGGCTTTTGATCGTCATACATGGGCAAGTTTGATCATTATGATCACCGTGCTCGGTATTATGAGTCTCCTGATGTATCGTGAATCTGGCATTCCTTTTGGTGCTGGTGATGGATTATTCTTCTTGAGCGCCATTTTTTGGGCAATATTTACCGTATTACTGCGTAAATTCCAACTGAGTGCATGGCAGGCGATGTGTGGGGTTGCCATCTGGTCAGCCGTGATTTATGTACCCATTTACGTGTTATTTTTACCCAAAGATCTTAGTACTCCTGAGCCTCAGCATTTAATGTTTCAAACAATATTTCATGGCATATTTGTGGTCATTATTGCAACTTTAACTTATGTGGAAGCGATTAAAAGACTCGGGGCTTTTAAAGCAGGGAGCATTACCAATTTAGCACCTTTTTTAGCTGCAATTTTGGCAGTGCCTTTGTTAAATGAACCTTTAAGTATTGCGATGTTATTTGGGTTGTTGGGTATGGCGATAGGCGCATTACAACCATGGCGATGGCTGGGTCGCCAAGATGCACTAAGCCAAAAACTTGAGCAACAAAAAAAGCAGTCTTCTTAGACTGCTTTTTTTTAATCTAAGCTTGTTGTGCAAGACTAAGATAATATTGGTGTTTTACTGCGAGTTGTTGATAGAGATGATCAAGTTCACCATCATTAATAACAACATGGTCTGCACGTTTTAATTTTTCTTCACGAGACATTTGCGCACTCATTATTTTTTTAATTTGCTCAATGTCTTGATGATCACGTTGCGAAGCACGCAAGATTTGTAATTCTGTGGATGCATCGATTAGTAAAGTACGTTGAGTAAGTTGGTGTTGATTGGTTTCAAATAAGAGTGGGGAAACTAAAATGGCATAAGGACTGGTCGCCCGTTGTAGTTGTTCAATAATCGATAGGCGAATTGCAGGATGCGTAATATTTTCTAATATCTTTCTAGCTTCAGGATGTTTAAAAATATGGTCTCTTAACGCTCTGCGGTCGAGTGCGCCATCTTCCAATAGCACCCAATCCCCAAAATGATCTTTAATTTTTTGTAGTGCAGGTTTTCCAATTTCAACCACTTCACGTGCTACGATATCTGCATCAACAACAGTAATACCTTGTGTTTCAAACCACTGACTTGCAGCAGTTTTTCCACTTCCAATACCACCTGTTAAGCCCAAAATAAAGCGCATGTAAAAAACCTTGTAATTATCATAATGGGGCTTATTTTAGCTTAACCGCCTAAATAAACCTTCATAATTTCGTTACCCCATAAGAATGCAATCCATCCAGCAATCGCAATATAAGGTCCAAAAGCAAAGTGCTGATTTTCTTTTTTGACTTTCATCAAAATGATGCCGATGATTGCACCGACTAAGGATGAAAGTAGGACAATGAGCGGTAATAAAAATGGACCCATCCATGCACCAAGCGCGGCCAGTAATTTGAAGTCGCCATATCCCATTCCTTCTTTGCCTGTCACGATTTTAAATAGATAGTACACCACCCATAAACAGAGGAAACCGATCAAATATCCCCAAATTGCGGAGGTAGGTGAGGTGTAGAGTGCATAGCTATTTACCGCTAAACCAAGTGCAGCCAAGGGGAGAGTATATCGATCGGGTAAAAGTTGTGTATCGAAGTCGATGAATGTGAGTGCGATCAGTGTCCACGTTAAAATTAAGCCAAAAAGCATTTGTAGGCTTGGACCAAATACCGCGACGACCACTAATGAGCAAACAGCAGTCAAAACTTCTACCAGTGGATAACGAATACCAATCGGATTTTCACATTCACCACATTTTCCACGTAAAAATAACCAACTTATCACGGGGATATTTTGATACCAACGAATAGGTGTTTTACATTTCGGGCAGGTCGATGCAGGTTTACTTAGCGTGAGTTTATCTTCATCAATTATGGCTTGGTCGGGATGTAAAAGCATCTGACAGTCTTGACGCCATTCTTGCTCCATCATTTTAGGTGTGCGGTAAATGACAACATTTAAAAAACTGCCGACACATAAGCTGATGATTCCTACAGTTAAATAGAGTGCTGTAGGCGATTGAATTAAATACCCAATTATTTCGTTCATTACACCACAGAACCCATTTGGAAAATTGGAAGATACATTGCGATGACTAAGCCGCCGACCAAGACACCTAGAATGGCCATAATTAAGGGCTCCATCATGGAGGTTAAGCCATCGACTGCATTGTCGACTTCACTTTCATAATGGGTTGCAACCTTATCTAGCATAGCATCGAGTGAACCCGATTCTTCACCAATCGCTACCATTTGCACAGCCATAGATGGGAATAAATTGGTCGAGCGCATAGCGAAATGAAGTTGTTGACCAGTCGCAACGTCGTCACGAATACGCATAACTGCTTGCTCGTATACCACGTTATTCGTTGCGCCAGCTGTTGATTGGAGTGCATCGATTAAAGGGACGCCGGCAGCAAATGTGGTTGAAAGTGTACGGCTATAACGTGCGATAATTGCTTTATAAACCAAATCACCAAAAATAGGCAGCCTTAAAGCCGTGCGATCTAATGCATCCGCAAATTTTTGACTACGTTTTTTGGCTTCAATAAAGCCGATAATGGTCAGCGCGATACCAATAATTAAAATAAACCAATATTTTTGCACCCACTCAGACATTGCCACTACGAGTTGCGTGAACGCAGGTAAGTCTGCGCCAAATGAGCTAAACATCTCAGAGAAGACAGGAACCACTTTAACCATCAAAATAATGGTCACAATAATTGCAACCACGATGACAGCAATTGGATACTTCATCGCTTTTTTAATTTTTTGTTTGAGAACTTCACTTTTTTCTTTATAAATCGCGACTCGATCGAGCATGGTTTCAAGCGCACCTGATTGCTCACCTGATTCTACCAATGAGCAGAATAACTGATCAAAATGCTGAGGATATTTGCGTAGTGCACCTGCAAAAGTATTACCACCTTCGACCTCAGTTTTAATACCCAAAACCACTTCACGCATTGCAGGATTATCTAAGCCTTCTGCAACAATTTCAAAGCTTTGAACAAGTGGTACACCTGCTTTCATCATGGTGGCAAGCTGACGCGTAAAGATGGTGATGTCCAAAGTAGACACTTTCTTCTTCATTAAGCCTTCAAGAATATTCTTGCGCTTCTCGCGGATACTACGCACCGTAATGCCTTGTTTGCGGAGCATGACTTTTGCAAGTTGAATATTACGCGCAGGCATTTCACCTTTAACTTTGGTTCCCTTGCGATCCACGCCGTCATATACAAACGTTGGCATCATCTGTGCTTTTTTCACCGCCATAATGATTTCCTTATTTTTAATTATTCACTGGTCACTCGATTCACTTCTTGTAAAGAAGTAAGTCCGTTCATGACCTTAATTAATCCTGAACGTCGAAGATTCTTAAACCCCAGTCTTTCAGATGCAGCTGCAATCTCTAATGCATTGCCATCATCCATAATAATCTTCGAAATTTCAGGTGTCACTTTCATGACTTCATAAATACCGACACGTCCTTTATAACCATCACGGCACTCAGGACAACCGACAGGTTGATAAATTTTAAAATCTGGATCTGCTAAATCCTGTTCTGTGAATCCCATTTCTAACAAACTTGGTTTAGGAATATCAGCAGGTACTTTACAGTGTACACACAGTCGTCTAGCAAGTCGTTGAGCAATGACGAGATTCACCGAAGTTGCAATATTAAAAGAGGGAACCCCCATATTGCGCAACCGGGTTAAGGTTTCAGGAGCACTATTGGTATGAAGTGTAGACATCACCATGTGGCCTGTTTGTGCTGCCTTAATTGCAATTTCAGCTGTTTCGAGATCTCGAATCTCCCCGACCATAATAATATCAGGATCTTGACGCAGGAATGATTTCAATGCGACTGAGAAGCTTAAGCCCACTTTATAGTTGACGTTGACCTGATTAATGCCTTCTAAGTTAATTTCTACGGGATCTTCTGCTGTAGAGATGTTGGCATTTTCAGTATTTAAAATATTCAATCCTGTATAAAGCGATACTGTTTTACCAGAACCTGTTGGACCCGTAATCAGTAACATGCCTTGAGGCTTCTCAAGTGCCTCAAGAAATAAAGCTTTCTGATCTTCTTCATAACCTAATGCATCAATACCGAGCATTGCACTAGACGGATCCAAAATACGTAATACGATTTTTTCACCAAATAAGGTTGGCAATGAGTTAACACGAAAATCGATCGCTTTAGTACGAGATAATTTAAGCTTAATACGGCCATCTTGCGGAATACGCTTTTCTGAAATATCCATTTGAGACATAACTTTCAAGCGTGAAGCTAATCGATTCGCGAGTTGCAATGGTGGATTTGCAATAGTTCTTAAAACACCATCAACGCGGTATCGAACTCGGTACGTTTTTTCATAAGGTTCGAAGTGTAAATCTGATGCACCCATGCGAATGGCATCAACTAAAAGCTTGTTGATGTACTTAACAATCGGGGAATCATCACCTGAAGGACCATCATCGTTATTATTTTGCGGTGTATCGTTCTCGACCACATTAACGTCAAGATCTTCATCACCGAAATTGAAATTCTCATTTTCAGAAAAATGCTTTTCGATCAGTTTTTCAAGTTTATTATGTTCTACAGTAATAGGAACGACGTTTAATTTACTATTAAATCGAATTGCTTCCAATGCTTCGATATCTGTAGGATCACTCGTCGCTACAAATAAAGATATACCTCGTTGATATAAAGGTAAGATTAAATGTTTTGTAACAAGATTTTCTGCAACGATATCTTTGGGTAGTAACTCAACATTATATGCATCTAAATCGAACAGTGGCTCCCCAAACTCTTGAGCAACCATTTCAGCAATCGTATTTGCTCGTATTTTGAGATGTTCAACGAGGTAAGGTACTAATTTTTGGTGAGATTTTTTTGAATTAATAATAGCATTTTGCATTTGCTGGGAGGTCAAAATGCCTTCATCAACCAAACGACGACTTAACCCAGAAAATTTTGGCCCACTTTGATCTAAAGTCATCCCCAATACGCCTTAAATTCATTTTATAATTCGAATACTAAAATTATACGGTTATAAGTAGAAAATTCTATACTTAAAATCATTAATATTATCCGAATACTATGAAAAAATTGAATTTTTTCACTAATTCTGGTGGGTATTGTGTCTTAGGTTGTCTTTTTTTAAAGAATTCTAGGTGCTGAATCTGTATCCATTGAATTTTTACGTTAATTTTTTAAAATCCGTGTAGAATGTGCGCATTTTTGATAGAAGGTTAGATCTATGTCGGGTTCGACAATTACTCCGTGGGTTGTAGGCAATTGGAAAATGAACCCAATGCAGGCTAACACGCAACAGCTTTTAGCTGATTTGAAACAACAGCTTGAGCAAGCTTCAATCCCTCATGATGTTTGTAAAATTGGTGTTGCGCCAACTTTATTGGCTTTACTCCAAGTAAAAAATGAACTTGCAACAGATGCTCATGAAGTGTTTGTGGTCGCTCAAGATGTATCACGTATTGCGGGTACTGGTGCATTTACAGGTGAAGTTAGCGCAGATCTTTTAAAGGATAGCCAAGTCGATTATGTATTAATTGGACATTCTGAGCGTCGTGAAATATTTAATGACACGCCTGCGATTCTTAATGAAAAAATAAAAAATGCTTTAGCTGCTAACTTACATATCATCTATTGTGTGGGTGAAAGCCTTGAACAGCGTGAAAGTGGGCAAGCTGAGCAAGTGGTGTTACAACAAATTTGTGACATTGCAGGTGTTGTGAATCCAGAGCAATGGGTGCATATTACCGTCGCCTACGAGCCAATTTGGGCAATTGGAACTGGTAAAACAGCTTCCCCGGATGATGCACAAGCAATGCATGCTAAAATTCGTGAAGGATTGAGTCAAATTACACCTGAAGGTCAAAACATAGCAATTCTTTATGGTGGTAGTGTAAAACCTGAGAATGCTGTTGAATTGGCAGCATGCCCTGATATCAATGGTGCCCTTGTAGGCGGTGCATCACTCAATGCAGAATCATTTGTTCAAATTGCGCAAGCATTTGCCCAATCAAAATAATTAGGAGTTCATCATGCAATCTTTTGTACTGGTGCTACACATCATTTTAGCGTTATTGATGATTATTTTAATTCTAGTACAGCATGGTAAAGGTGCAGATGCAGGTGCGTCTTTTGGCGGTGGCGGTGCAGCGACTGTATTCGGCGCTTCTGGTTCTGGTAACTTCTTAACTCGTTTAACCGGGATACTTACTGCTTTATTCTTTATCACAAGTATTAGCTTGGCTTACTTTGCGAAGCAGCAAACGACAGATGCTTATGGTTTGAAAACGATTAACACAACTGAGCAAGTTGATCAAAAATCGCCTGAAACTTCATCAACTGCACCAAAACCAGCTGAATAATTGAATATTTCGCTTTCAATTTTTCATTGAAACCACTAGAATGCGTCACAGCTGCGGTGGTGGTGGAATTGGTAGACACGCTACCTTGAGGTGGTAGTGCTTTCGGGCGTGGGGGTTCAAGTCCCCCCTTCCGCACCAACTTATAATCCAGAAGTTTAAGTTGGTGTTTGCAGCAAAATCTGTTGATGCGGGATGGAGCAGTCTGGTAGCTCGTCGGGCTCATAACCCGAAGGTCGTTGGTTCAAATCCAGCTCCCGCTACCAATCAATCCTATAATTAAGATGCAAACTTAAGATAGGCAACTTAAACAAGGTTTGAGTTGAGATATACTTTTTGCACGTTGATGCGGGATGGAGCAGTCTGGTAGCTCGTCGGGCTCATAACCCGAAGGTCGTTGGTTCAAATCCAGCTCCCGCTACCACTTTTGATTAAGGTGCAACTTAATCAAGTCTAATTAGAAAATTTTTCTGATTGAAAAATGATTCAAATTTAGATATAATTTTGCACGTTGATGCGGGATGGAGCAGTCTGGTAGCTCGTCGGGCTCATAACCCGAAGGTCGTTGGTTCAAATCCAGCTCCCGCTACCAAGTTTCTAAAGAGGCTCACAACTAGGTGGGCCTTTTTGCACAGTGGGCATTGCTTTTCTGTGCAATAATGGGGGCGAATGCGCCCTTTTTTGTTATCTATCGTGTAGTGTGGACATCAATTGGTCAAATAATCATGCTATCACTATAGTTAGTCTGTGTCGGTCTGTTGGCCGATTGAATCGCACATAAATGACGAGAGTAAATGAAGTTATCAAATAAAACCCAAGCATTGTATGAACTGATCGCACCCGCTGTTGAGGCGTGCGATGTTGAACTATGGGGTTTAGAATTTACACCTCAGGGTAAGCGTTCGCTAGTACGTATCTACATTGACAAGCCTGAAGATCCAAACAAAGAACCTGTTATTTCCGAAGACGGTGAAATTGATCTTGGTCGTGGTGTGGGTGTGCAAGATTGTGTACGTGTTACCCAACAAGTTGGTGCAATCCTCGATGTTCATGATCCAATTTCTGGTGAATATGCATTAGAAGTTTCATCACCAGGTTGGGATCGCACTTTCTTTAAACTTGAACAGATGCAAGCATATATTGGTCAACAAGTTGCTTTACGTTTGATTTCTGCAGTGGATAACCGCCGTAAATTCCAAGCGAAACTGGTTGCTGTAGATGTAGAAAATGAAATGATCCAAGTTGAAGTTGAAAAGCAACAAGTGCTCGAGATCGATAGTCACAATATCGATAAGGCCAACTTGATCTACCAAGACTAAATTAATCTTAACTAAAAGAATTTGAATAGTAGGTGACTTATGGGCCGTGAAATTCTTACCGTTGCTGAGACGGTTAGTAATGAAAAAGGTGTTAGTCGTGAAGCGATTTTCGAAGCGCTCGAGCAAGCTCTAGTTGCTGCAACGAAGAAAAAATTCTACGAAGGCACAAATTCTGAAGAAGCACAGTTGCGCGTTGAAATCGATCGTAAGACTGGTGAATACCGTACTTTCCGTCAATGGACTGTAGTAGCAGATGAAGATCATGAAATGCCTGCATGCCAAGACGCGATTTCTGATGTGGACCCAGCGAAGTGGTCAATCGGTGATGTGCGTGAGCTTGAAGTAGAATCAATTGAATTTGGTCGTATTGCAGCTCAAATCGCGAAGCAAGTTATTGTTCAGAAAATTCGTGAAGCTGAACGCGCGCTTATTGCAGATGCATATGAATCTAAAGTTGGTGAGTTAATTTACGGTGAAGTAAAGAAACAAACTAAAGATGGTTTCATCATTGACCTCGGTGAGAATGCGGAAGCATATCTTGCACGTGAAGAAATGATCGCAAAAGAAATTTTACGTCCTAAACAGCGTGTAAATGCGATTTTATTTAACGTAAACCGTGAAGGTCGTGGTGCGCAGCTACAACTTTCTCGTGCTAAGCCAGAAATGTTAATGGCATTGATGAAAAAAGAAATTCCAGAAATTTCTGAAGAAATCATCGAAATTAAAGCTGCTGCACGTCAACCGGGTGTTCGTGCTAAAATTGCAGTGAAAACGAACGATCATCGTATTGATCCAGTTGGTGCATGTATTGGTATGCGTGGAACACGTATTCAAGCTGTACAGCAAGAATTGAACGGTGAGCGTATTGATGTTGTAGTTTGGTCAGATGATCCAGCTCAATATATCGCAAGTGCTTTAGAGCCAGCAGATGTATCGGGTATTGTGATTGATGAAGAAGAACGCACAGCAGATATTATTTTTGCTACAAGCGATCAATTGGCGCGTGCAATTGGTTCTCAAGGTCAAAACGTACGTTTAGCTTCTGAGTTAACTGGTTATAAGCTCAATATGATGCTTGAAGAAGAGTACCGTGCTCGTCAACAAAATGAAGCACAGCAATATCTCGATATGTTTGTAGGTCGTCTTGATATTGAAGAAGACCTTGCGATGGCATTGGTAGAAATGGGCTTTACTTCACTTGAAGAGATTGCTTACGTTCCAGCTGAAACATTTGATGAAATCGAATTAGATGCAGAAACGGTTGAGCTTTTACAAAGCCGTGCGAAAGAAGTTGCATTAGCAGATGCACTGAAAGAGCAAGAAAATATTCAAGAACCGAGCGAAGAGCTTCTAGCGATGGAAGGAATGAGTTCAGAGCTTGCTTATGCATTAGCGGCTCGCGGTGTAATCACAGTAGATGATTTAGCAGATCAGGCAACTGATGATATCTCTGATATCGAAGGTTTAGGTGCTGAGAAAGCAGGTCAATTGATCATGAAAGCACGTGAATCATGGTTTAATTAACGAGGAGGTCATACATGACGGATAAGTCAATTAAAGAGTTAGCAGTCAGCGTAGGTCTTCCAGTTGAAAAACTATTAGATCAGGTGCGAGATGCTGGGTTGCCTCAATCTAAGGCAGAAGACACAATCTCAGTAGAACAGCAAGACCGTTTAGTCGCTCATTTGAAAAAAGCGCATGGGCAAGACAGCGGCAGCGCAGGAAAAATCACGTTGAAACGTAAAACTACGAGTACTGCAAAAGTAGCAAGTACATCAGGTAAAGCTAAAACTATTAACGTAGAAGTTCGTAAGAAGCATACGTTCACTAAGCCAGATCCTGAACAAATTAAAGCTGAAGCATTGGCAAAAGCAAAAGCTGAAACTGAAGCAAAAGCACAGCAAAAAGTTGAAGTTAAACCAGTTCAAGCTGAAGAGAAGGCGCAACCTGCAGTAAGTAAAGCGAAAGCGAACTTAGATGCAATGCGTGCTGCAGCGAAACAATCGAGTGAGAAGCAAGAAGTTGCTAAAGCTGCGGTTGTGGTTAAACGCAAGTCAACAAATAAACCGATTGTTAAACAAGCAACTAAGCCAACTGAAACTGCAGAACAGAAAAAAGCACGTGAAGCTGAAGCTGCTAAATTAAAAGCAGTTGAAGAAGCAGCACGTCGTAAAGCAGCTGAAGAAGCACAACAACGTACGCTTGAACAAATGCGTCAGATGGCTTCTAAGTACTCTAATGAAGATGCAACTGCAACGATTCGTGTGGTCGATGATTCTCCATTGGCTGCTGGTCTTGTTGGTCAAGCATACGAAGATTCATTCGCGAAAGAAGACCGTGACATTAAGCGTGGTAATAACACACCAGGTGCACGTTCTCCTAAGAAAGGTGGTCGTCGTGGTCAAGAAGAGCAATCTTTCCGTGACAACTCTCATAAACGTGGTTTGAAATCAAGCCAAGCTAATAAACATGGTTTCGAGAAGCCAGTTAAAAAGCAAGTTTATGATGTTGAAATCGGTGCAACTATTGTTGTTGCTGACCTTGCTGCAAAAATGGCGATTAAGGTTCGTGAAGTAATTAAAACACTCATGAAAATGGGTGAGCTTGTCACTCAAAACCAATCAATCGACCAAGATACAGCAGTTCTAGTGGTTGAAGAAATGGGTCATAACCCAGTTCTAGTATCAGATACTCAAGCGGAAGATAACTTGCTTGAGGCGGCTGAAGAAGCACGTGGTGCACAAACAACGCGTCCACCAGTGGTTACTATCATGGGTCACGTTGACCATGGTAAGACATCGCTTCTTGATCGTATTCGTCGTGCGAAAGTAGCGCAAGGTGAAGCGGGCGGTATTACACAGCATATCGGTGCTTATCACGTTACAACGGATAAAGGTATTATCACGTTCTTGGATACTCCGGGACACGCAGCATTTACTGCGATGCGTTCACGTGGTGCGAAAGCAACTGATATCGTTGTATTGGTGGTCGCAGCTGATGATGGTGTTATGCCACAAACAGCGGAAGCGATTGACCATGCTCGTGCAGCAGGTACGCCAATCATTGTTGCAATCAACAAGATGGATAAAGAATCTGCTGATCCAGATCGCGTATTGAATGAATTGACAACTAAAGAAATCGTGCCTGAGCAATGGGGTGGTGATGTCCCTGTAGCGATGGTTTCTGCGCACACCGGTGCAGGTATTGATGAGCTTCTTGACTTGATCTTGATTCAATCTGAACTTCTAGAGCTTAAAGCTTCTGAAGAAGGTGCGGCACAAGGTGTTGTAATCGAAGCACGTGTTGATAAAGGTCGTGGTGCGGTTACTTCGATTCTTGTTCAAAATGGTACATTAAAAGTAGGTGACCTTGTTCTAGCTGGTGCATCTTACGGTCGTGTACGTGCGATGACTGATGAAAATGGTCAACGTATTAAGTCTGCAGGTCCATCGATTCCAGTTGAAATCTTAGGTCTTCCAGAAGCGCCAATGGCAGGTGACGAAGTTCTTGTTGTAAATGATGAGAAGAAAGCACGTGAAGTGGCTGATGCGCGTATGGATCGTGAACGTCAAAAACGTTTAGAGCGTCAATCTGCAATGCGTCTTGAAAACTTAATGGCTTCTATGGGCAAAAAAGATGTGCCGATTGTGAATGTTGTTCTGAAGACAGATGTTCGCGGTACATTGGAAGCGCTTCATGTTGCATTGGCTGAACTTTCAACTGATGAAGTGAAAGTGCGTGTAATTGGTTCAGGTGTTGGTGCGATTACTGAGTCTGATGTCACACTTGCAGAATCTTCAGAAGCATTCTTATTAGGCTTTAACGTTCGTGCAGATAATACAGCGCGCCAAAAAGCTGACGCAGATGGTATCGACATCCGTTACTACTCAATCATTTACCAATTGATTGATGATGTGAAAGATGCAATGAGTGGTAAGCTTGCACCAGAACATCGTGAAACAATTCTTGGTGTGGCTGAAGTACGTGAAGTATTCCACTCGAGTAAGTTTGGTGCTGCAGCAGGTTGTATGGTTCTTGAGGGCTTATTACACCGTAATAAACCAATTCGTGTCTTACGTGATGATGTGGTTGTGTTCCAAGGTGAACTTGAATCACTTCGCCGTTATAAAGAAGTGGTTGAAGAAGTTCGTGCTGGTATGGAATGTGGTCTTGCAGTCAAAGGCTATAAAGACATCAAAGTACTCGATAAAATCGAAGTCTATGATGTTCAATTAATTAAACGGAGTCTTTAATGGCGGGTAGTCAACGTCTTAAGCGTATGGCGGACACGGTTCAGCGAGAATTGTCTGAACTTATCCGTCAGGAGCTGAAAGATCCACGCTTAGGTGGTCTTGTGACCATCTCAGCGGTGAAAGTGAGCCCAGATTTAGGCTATGCTGAAGTTTATGTTACTGTCATGGGGCGTGAACTTGGTGATGAGCAAAGTGAAGCAGCAAATAAAGATACTCTAGATGTTTTAAATAAAGCATCAGGTTTTCTGCGTCATGAGCTGAGTCGTCGTATTAAGACACGTATCACACCTCGTTTACGTTTCCATTATGATAAAACTAATGCATACGGGAACTACATGTTTGGTCTAATTGCTGAAGCTGTGAAGGACTTACCTCCAGCTGACGATAAAAAAGACGAAGAGTAATTTCAAACAAAAAGCCACCTTAGGGTGGCTTTTTTTATTTTAATGTTTTTATATAAATTAAAGCCATAAAATAAATGCTACATTCAATTTTGAATTTGCGTATACAATATTTTTAATTAAACAAATACAAATAAATAATGAGGTTGATGTCATGCAAATTTTAAAAAAATCAGCTGTTGTGCTCGCATTATCAAGTATCTTGCTTTTCACAGGTTGTGGGTACAATACACTTCAAGCGAAAGATGAAGCGGTGACTGCATCATGGTCTGAGGTACAAAACCAATACCAGCGTCGAGCAGACCTTGTTCCGAATTTGGTGAATGTAGTTAAAGGATATGCAAAACATGAAGAACAAGTTTTAACTGAAGTCACAGAGGCACGTGCAAATGTTGCAGGGCTCAAAGTTGATAAAGAAGTTCTTGAAAATCCTGAACTATTCAAGCGTTATCAAGAAGCGCAATCGCAAATGACAAGTGCATTATCACGTTTGCTGGCAGTGACTGAAAACTATCCAGATCTTAAAGCGAATGAGCAATTCCGTGATTTGCAGGTACAATTAGAGGGTACAGAAAACCGTATAGCAGTTGCGCGTAATCGCTATATTTCTACCGTCCAAGATTACAACACCTATGTTCGTCAATTCCCACAAGTCGTAACTGCGAAAGTCATTGGCATGGATGCAAAAGAAAACTTTAGTGCTGAAGCGAGTGCACAAAAGGCACCGAATGTTTCTTTTGATTAAATCAAAGATTTGAAGTTGATGAATATGAGCATAAGAACTCAGCATCTTAGACACAATAGTATGAAATTGCTTTCATGGCTATTTGTCTTTGCGATGACCTGTACATTGCAAATGGTTCATGCAGAATCTGCAACAGCAGTAGATCATGAGTCTGACGCGATTGTGCTGGGAAAAGTGATTCAACCCAACTCAACAAATCCATCATCAAGTGCTCAGCAAAATAAACCAACTCCAGTACCTCCTGTTACTGTTTCAAATGATATGCAGGAAGGAGACACACAACGTCAACTCCCTACATTAAATGAACCTGTGATAGATCAAGCGAATATACTTTCTCCTCAAGAAAAGTCAGAACTCGATACAATAATTCGCGGTCTATATAATGAGGGTAAGGCTCAAATTGGAATCGTCATCGTTCCAACAACTGGTCAGGAAGGTATCTTTGATTTTGCAATGCGGACTGCACAGACTTGGGGGTTAGGTTCTGCTCAACAAGATAATGGTTTATTAATCGCAGTGGCAATTAATGATCGAAGATTACATATCGCAACAGGCTATGGATTGGAAGGTGTGATTCCAGATATCGTTGCGAGTCGAATCATTCGCGAACAAATCACCCCTTATTTTAAAGCCAATGAATTTGGACAGGGTTTAATTGCAGGGGTTAGAGAAATTGAACGAATTGTTAACCTTGATCCTGAAATTGCCCAACAGGCTGCTGAAGAGCTGAAACTTAGACAAGAACAAGCCTTAAAAGCGCAATATGCAAAAGAAAAGACATTTAACACGGTATTATTTGTTTTGATCGCTGGTGTGATTGGTTCTTTTATCATTGGTAATCGTTTAAGTGCTTCGGTCGCGGGTGTTACTGCTTTTGCTGCGAGCATGATTTATGGTTCAGGGATTTTAATCAGCTTAATTGTGGGTATTGGAATTTTCTTTTTATTATTTACATCCATCGCACAGTTGATTTTCCAAGCATTTTTATCTGGCGGAGGACGCGGCGGCAGTGGCAGTCGAGGCGGATTTGGCGGTGGTGGATTTAGTGGCGGTGGTGGTGGCTTTGGTGGGGGAGGTGCGTCAGGCTCATGGTAACAAAAACTGAAACGACAGAAATTATCACTGAACCAAAGTTGCAACAAGCATCTCAACCAAGCTTCAAGCGCTGGATTAGACACTTTTGTTATTTGCCTGCGTCTAAACGCTATTTTTCTAAGATGGATCAAAATGCAATTGCTGAGGCGGTGAAACATGCGGAGCAAGGTCATGTTGGAGAGATTCAAGTGGTCATTGAGGGGTATATTCCATGTGCCTTAGCTTATTCCATGAATACTCGTCAGCGTGCCGAACAACTTTTTGCTGAATTAGGTGTATGGGATACAGAATTTAATAGTGGTGTACTGATATATTTAAATCTATGTGAACAGAAAGTTGAAATTGTGATAGATCGTGGGATTCAAAACGCAACAACGCAACAAGATTGGCAAGCAATCTGTGATCACATGATTCGTGAGCTAAAAAATAAGAATTATAAACAGGGTGTTATTGTTGGTGTAATAGAAGTCGGTGAAATTTTGAATCGTTTTTATGATGATAAAGTGCAAGATTTAGAAAATGAGCTCAGTAATCAGCCTATTATTCTAAATTGAGTTAAGAAAAGTGACAAAAAATGTCACTTTTTTACATAAATTAACATTAATAATAAATTTGAAAATTATTTATTGGCAACCTTGAAGCGTTATCCGAAAATAGCATCAGTTAGTTAGCAACAACAAAATCTATTTTGGGGATAGGTTGTTAACTTTGAACTTAAAAAATTAGGAGAGATGTTATGAACGCTCAAAAAGGTTTTACTTTAATCGAGTTAATGATTGTTGTTGCAATTATCGGTATTCTTGCTGCGATTTCGATTCCTGCTTATCAAAATTACACAGCTAAGTCTCAAGTTGCAGCTGGCCTTGCAGAAATTACACCTGCTAAAACAAATGCAGAAGCTAAATTAGCTGAGGGTTTAGCAAGTTCAGTAACGACACCTTCTGTATTGGGTATTCAGGGAACTACTGGTCGTTGTGATATTAAAGTAAGTGTGGCTGCAACTGGAGAGTCTACAATTGAATGTAAATTAAAAGGTACATCTTCAATTGACGGTAAAGTTATACAGTGGACACGTGCTGCAGATGTCGCAGATACTGGTGAAATCAAGCCTTGGGTATGTGCGACTAATGTTGCAACTGAGTTCCAACCTAAAACTTGTACAACTACAGCTACACCGATGCCTTAAATGATATAAGGGAGCATAGCTCCCTTTTTTTATGAGAATTTATCTAGCTTTAAGCATTTTTTTTTATGGATTAGGTATATTAAATCCTATTCATAATAAGCCATATCCAAGTTTTTTTTCAGAAATATTTATATTTCTGTCATTAATTTTTTTGTTTTTAATAAATAAAAAAAATAGAGTCCCATTAAATTTTGCATTGATTTTTTTATTTTATACAGGTTTTTTTTTAATAACTAATTTTTTAATATCGAATAATGGTGAAATTGAATTTTATTTAATTTATATATTCTCTTTTATTGCCTCTCTGACTATTTCTTATTCGATGGTCAAAGAGGGGGATATTCAAAATTTATTTAACATTACTGCTAAGGTTTTCATATTCTTGGGGTTGATTTCATCAATATATGCTATTTCCCAATGGCTTAACCTAGAAATTAAATATTTAACTAATAATCTAATAGGTCTACGACCTTATGCTAATTTTGCCCAACCTAACCATTTATCAACCTTTTTATTATTAAGTCTTATATCAGTTTTTTATATATATGAAAAATCAAATAGAAATAATTTTTTTCTGTTCATGATTCTTATCATTTTAATGTTTGGTATTGTGCTTACTCAATCTAGAACGGCTTGGGTAATAATGTTTTTTATTCCAATCATGGTTGTATTTAAATCAAAAAAAATAATTCTCAAACTAACAAAATGTTATATGCTTTGTATATTTTTTTTATTTTGGATGTTAGTAATATCTTTACCCTATATTAATGATTTACTTAATTCGCGTTTTAATATAATAAAAATTAATGGAATATCTGAGAGGGTAACTTCAGGATATCTACGTTTTGATATATGGAATCAAATGATTCATGCAATTAAGGATAAACCTTGGTTGGGTTATGGTTTGGGACAAACAACTTCTGCACAATATGCAGTAATCGATACTTACCATGGTCGAGAATGGATATCAAGTTCGCATAATATTATTTTAGACATTTTAGTATGGTGTGGTCTTCCTTTAGGATTGATTCTTATTCTATATTTTGGACGCATGTTCTGGTTATTTGTCTTAAAATCTAAAAGTATCGAGACACTCTGCTCGGGGCTAATGATTTCTATAATGTTAATTCATGCTATGCTTGAATATCCTTTAAATTATGCTTATTTTTTATTACCATTTGGATTTTTGTGTGGTATTAGTCTTTCAGAGCAAAAAATTAAAACAATTGAAATAAGTAATAAGTACGGATATTTAGCTACAATTATTGGTCTCTTGATAGTGGTTCAAGTTTTTAAAGAGTACGCACAGATCACGGACAATATAGTTGCTGCTAATACTCATGAAATGAATGAACTAAAAACAGAAATTGAATTACCTTACGAATCATTTTTCTTTGATAAATATGAAGATCGCGCTCGATGGATTGCACAATATCCATATATGGAGGTAAATCAGAATGTACTTGATCTTGCTGAGCGTAATTTGAATTCTTTTCTAACTCCTTATGATTTGTACAAATATTCAATTTTATTAGCGCATAATGGGCACAAGGAGATGGCTGAGCGTCAATTGAAAATACTTAAGGTTATGTATGGTATTGATCATTCTTATGAAAGTCTTTTTATAAAGACACAAAGTGTCGAAATACCCTCAGAAAATTGAAATTACTGAGTTCACTCATTTAAAGAGTATAATAGGTTTAGTGTATCTATATTGAATTTCATATGCAGAAGCTACTTTTACTATTTTCTGTCTTTATTTTTATCCTTTCTTTGCTCTTACCGTATCACCGTTCTCCTTGGCCAACCTTTGGTTCAGAAGTACTGACGTTTATTGCAGCCTCTTTTTTATTACTATGTTTAGCAAAATCTAAAGTAAAAATCGCAAAACCACAGCTTTATTTATTGCCAATTTTGAGTATTCCACTCATTCAATTTATTTTTGGACAGAATATCTATTTCAGCAATGCTTTATTTAGTTTTGCGTATATTCTGTTCTTTGTATTGATGGTCATTGCTGGATATCAACTTTGCCTTGAGCATAAAAATAGAGAACAAGTATTTAAAATTACTTGTTTAACATTTGTTTCAGTTGGAGTTATCTCAGCTGTATTTGCTGTGCTTCAATGGCTCCAGTTAAATTGGTTTTTTGGTGATCTTATTTACCCGCTAAAGGGAAATAGACCTTACGCCAATTTAGCTCAACCCAATAACTTAGGTACTTTACTTTTTTTGGGGCTACTTAGTTCGCTCTATCTATTTGAAAAACGGTTACTTTCCAATCTTTATGTTATACCAATAGCATTTGTCATTTTATTCGGAATTGTTTTAGCACAATCTCGAACAAGCATTATCGTTTGTGCTTTTATCGTGATCTATTGGTTAATCAAACAATTCAAAAAACAGAATCGATTTTCATTGACCCATTTAGCTTTTTGGTTAGGTGTATTTGTACTCTTAACACTGAACTTAACTATGATCAACCAGTTGATTTTTTCTATTGGTGATTCAGCTTCAGTTGTGCAAAGTTCCGCAGCAAACCGTGCTGTCCAAGGTATGGGCGATATTCGTCTTGATATGTGGCAACAAATGATAGCTGCAATTCTGCATCAACCATGGTGGGGGTATGGATGGAATCAAACAGGCTTAGCACAATATTATATTACCGATACCTTCCAAGTTTCACTTTGGTATAAAAGTGCACACAACATGATTCTAGATCTATTAGTCTGGAATGGCTTGATTCTAGGTGGGCTTATTCTTCTGTACTTTGCAGCTTGGCTACTTTGGCTCAATAAAGGGGTGAAGGATAATATATCGATCATTGCAACATTAATGGTATGTGCAATCCTCATTCATGGGATGTTAGAGTTTCCTTTACATTATGCTTATTTTTTACTTCCAGCAGGTTTCTTACTGGGCATCATTCAGGCGCAATATGCAAAATTGCCTTCAGTGAAAATAAATGGTCGAGTGTTCGCAGTGGTTGCTCTTATCACGATTGTGGGTGCTTTAGTCACGACACGGGATTATTTTTTATATAAAGAGCAAAGTGTACTCGCATCAAAGGCTGAAGCTTTAACAGCAGATCAACAACACACCATGCAAAAGAAAATTTGGCTGATAACTCAATTTAAAGAGCGCGTGTGGTGGATCGGATTAGATCCTAAAACTGAAATGACGGATCAACAACTTGCTGATCTAGAGCGAATGGTTGCAAACTTGGCATCAAAATATGATTTACATAAGTATGCACAAGTGTTGGCTTTTAATGGTAAGGAGCAAGAAGCGAAGCATCAATTATGGATTTTAGAAACATTGCATAAGCAGCATATTGAGTATAATGACTTATTGAAATAAAAAAATCCCCGAAAGGGGATTTTTTTATTTCAATCATTAAATTTGGCTTTGAATATAATTCTCTACACCAACTTGATCGACAAGGTCGAGTTGAGTGGTCGCCCAATCTAAATACTCTTCTTCTTTTTCTAAAATCTCTTGTACTAAATCACGTGTAACATAATCGAGTTGTTCTTCTGCTAATTTCACAGCAGTTTGAATCGTTTCAATATTTTCTTTTACTTTCCGAACATCGCATTGCAGCACTTCAATGGTGTGTTGACCAATATAGAGCTTACCCAAATGTTGCAGATTTGGAAGACCTTCTAAAAATAAAATGCGCTCAATGATTTTATCTGCATGCTTCATTTGACGGATAGATTCTTTATATTCCGCTGAACCGAGTTGTTCGATGCCCCAATCATTAAACATACGTGAATGTAAGAAATATTGGTTGATGGCTGTAAGATGGTGGTAAAGCACCTGATTTAACTGATGAATAACGTCACGGCTGCCTTTCATGATCTTAGCTCCAAACTCAAAATTCAGCCTATCATAGAAGGCTATCGATAGAGATTATCTTAACCCAACTTGCTAAAGCCTGACGAGTAATTTATTGAACAGCAAATGAAAATCGCAATCAAATACACTTTTGCAAAAAATAACCCCGCTGAGTCAAAGCGGGGGGAGAAATTGGAAATCTGAATTATAGTTATAGAATGAGTTGTTATTATTTTTTAGCACATGTAAGGTTAAGCGGCGATTGAAATTCTGGCAGCTATTTCAGCAAGTTCTTCATTAATAATACTGCGTGCTTCAGGAACACAGCGTCCACAACAAGTGCCTAGGTCAAGCAAGTCACGAATTTCACGATAAGATTCAGCGCCATTTGCCATAGCATCTTTAATATCTTGATCTGTAATTCCACGACATAAACAAACGTACATTTCTGCTCAACCACAAGGATAAATGCGATAGTTGATATTATTGATAATTATTATCGTTTGTCAATGAAATTCATTTAAAAATGCTGTTTAATTCATCGTTTTTCTAGATAAAAAAATGCCACCTTATAGGTGGTATTTTCTAAGATATTGAAATTATTTAGAAATAATCACAATACCATCCATTTCAACCAGTGCGCCTTTAGGTAAACTTGCAACGCCTAATGCTGCACGAGCTGGATACGGCTGAGCGAAATATTCACCCATAATTTGGTTTACCAATTGAAAGTGAGATAAATCAGTGAGAAAAATATTCAGTTTAGCAATATCAGCTAAAGAACCACCAGCAGCTTCACAAACTGCTTTTAGATTATCAAATACACGACGAATTTGAGCTTCAATGCCCTCAACCAATTCCATGCTATATGGATCTAATCCAATTTGTCCTGAAAGATAAAGTGTATCGCCGACAAGAATGGCTTGAGAGTAAGTACCAATTGCAGCAGGTGCATTTTCAGTATGAATGACTTGGCGGGACATCTATTTCTCCATTATTCAAATCTAGCTTCATCATAAAGGATGAACACTATAGGTGAAAGCTCTAATCTGTATTTGTTTAGCAGGCTTGTGAGACTTCTTCAACCGCAAGAGGAGCTGACATGCGTGAAATACGCGGAAAACCAAATTGCATGCGGAGTTCACGAATGATTTGCGCAATTTGCTGACGACTATGAACAACAATACTCAGATAGGTTTTTGAATCGTATTTTCGAACGGACTCGATTCCGATTTTTGATTTACGACAGATATAAATCAGTTCTGAAATTTGCTCATCACTTAATAATAGATCGATACACAAGTAAGCATTGAAGTTGATTTCTGATTCACCTTCATCTTTCCAGTGCAACGGCATAATATTTTCAGGGTGTAACTGTTGTTCGTGTAGAAGGTTCTTACAGCGAGCACGGTGAACAATAAGACCGCGGCGAGATAAATGTCCCTGAATAGGATCGCCTAGCACTGCATTACAACAATGGGCATATTTTACATCTACACCATCAGTACCTAAGATCAGGCGACTTGATGCTTGATCTTGATGATGATCTTGAGCAAAGAGATGGTTCGCCACAAGTTGTGGGAGCAAATCACCTACAGCAATTTGTTCAAAAAGTTGATTCTTGCTTGGAATATGGCGCCATTGTAATAGTTCAGTCCAATTTTGATCGGTTAGATCATGAATAGAGGTATTAAATAACTTTAATGCACGATTTAAGGCTTGTTGACCGACAAGGCGCTGTTCATCAATATCTTGATCTCGCAAAATATTTTGAATAGAGCGTCTGGCTTTTTGAGTGTTGATAAAGCTCAGCCAATCCGGGTTGGGTGAAGCGAGAACATCGGTAATCACCTCAATGACTTGACCACTTGAGAGTGGTGTAGAAAGCGGTTTGATTTCACCATCAATTTTACAGCCGACGGCATGGTTACCTAAGAACAAGCTTGCAGAGTAGGCGAAATCTACTGCTGTAGCTCCTTGTGGTAACTCATGTAAGTGACCTTGAGGAGTATAGACCCATATTTTTTCTTGATGTAGATAATCTAATAGATCATTAAACGTGGTCTTAGCACAATCGCCACCGACTAAGGTATGCAAATTCTGCATAGATGCTTGAATGGCAGATCGGCATGTTTGAGGAGCATTTTCACCTAATACTACCCCAAATCGCGCAGCCTTACGCATAAGTTCAGTTTGTATGGTGAGCGAAAGCGTTGTTTTCTCGCCTTTCAAACGCAGCATCAAGGATTGATTGCCACCAGGGAGAGGGCGGCGGATATGATCTTGGTAATTTAAAACTTGGAAGTTATCTTTTAGTAACTCAACTAAACGATCGCAATCGGCAATGGTCTGGAGTACGATTTCAAACGCATGACTATGTGTGAGTTCTTGAAGGTTAATTTCGTTTTTAACAAAGTGGCGTAGCAATTCAATGTTATTGTTTTTCTTTTTAATCCGCCCAGGAATATTGGAGTTTTCCAAGAGGTCACTCAAATGCTTTTCCCAAATGGCTTGGTACTTACAGCGCTGCGGTTTGGTTTGCGCCAAAGCATCTTGAACATCATTGAACATATCTAAATCAAGATTTTGATAGCAGAGGTGTTCAAGGTTGTCAGCCATTTCATTCATGCCGACCAAACGCGCCATTGGCACGAATATATCAAAAGTTTCTTGCGCAATACGGGCACGTTTATCCGGTCTTAAAGCTTCCAAAGTCGTCATATTATGGTAACGGTCTGAAAGTTTAATGATGATCACACGAGGATCTTGTAACGTGGCTTGTAGGATTTTTCGGAATGAGGCTGCTTTATTATATTCTTTGTCACTAGAATGGCTTAATTTCGTAACACCATCGACCAGCTCAGCCACTGTTTTGCCAAATTTTTCAGTAATGTCTTCTTTGCTAAAGTCGGTATCTTCAATAACATCGTGCAGTAGTGCTGCCATTAACGTTTCTGGGTCTAGGCGCATATGCGCCAGAATACAACTTACGGCTATCGGATGCAGAATATAGGGTTCACCGCTTTTGCGTGTAATACCATCATGCGCCATGTCAGCATAATCGCAGGCCACAAGTACTCTGTCGACGTCCTTTTCAGATAAATACGCGTCGATGATGACTTTTAGCTGTTGCTTAGCTTGGCTGACCAATGGGCCTGGCATACTACACCTTTGAATCCGTGGAAGAGAGTAAAAAGTAAAAGACTTTACTAAAAATTCATATTGCTACAATGCTCTATTTTTAAATAGAGAATGGATCTAATTTTTTTAACAAATTTTTTCAATTTTGTCGAATCATTCTCTAAAAAAATTCAATAAAAAAGCCTAGTCATTGGACTAGGCTCTTTTAAATGCAGGGCTTAAGCTTATTGGAAAGAAAAACCATCTAAGTTTAAGTTATTTGCAGAAAGTGCTAAATCTAAGCTAGACGTTTGATAATCTTGCTCACGCTGTTTCAAGATATCTTTAGTGACATGACCTTCAGCGATTTCACGTAAAGCAACCACTGTTGGCTTGTCATTGTCCCATTCTACAGTTGGTTCGATACCTTGACGAGCAAGTTGACGCGCGCGTTTGCTTGCCACTAGTACAAGCTCAAAGCGGTTGTCTACATGGTCTAAACAATCTTCAACGGTTACGCGTGCCATAAGAGTTCTCGTATGTATGAAATTTTTTAACAGACTGCGCAGTATAAAATGCTTTGTCTATAGACTCAAGTTTAATCACGAATTCGGTGTGATTAATTTTTGAATTAAATCTTTATGTCGGTGAGCCTGTTGTGATAATGAAAGACGGTTCGCATTAATGACAGACTCAAGATCATGTAAAGCTTTATTAAAATCATCATTCAAGATGATGTAATCGAAGTTTACGTACTGTTGCATATCTTCTACCGCACAACTTAAGCGATGTTCAATCACTTCAACAGAATCTGTACCGCGGTTTGATAGGCGTTGGCGAAGATCAAATTGAGTAGGTGGAAGAATGAAAATTTGTTTTGATTCAGGAAAAAGTTTGCGAACCTGTTCTGCACCTTGCCAATCAATTTCAAGTAAAACATCATGACCTTTTGCAAGTTGTTCTTTTACAGTCGCTTGTGAAGTGCCGTAGTAGTTACCGAAAACTTCCGCGTATTCGATGAAACCACCTTGATTCACTTGCTCAATGAAAGATTCTTTGCTGGTAAAGTGATAATGCACACCATCTAATTCACCAGGACGTTGACCTCGAGTAGTGTGTGAAACAGAAACGTGTAAATTGCTTACGCGCTCAAGTAGGGCTTTAACTAATGATGTTTTGCCAGTTCCAGAAGCAGCTGAAACGACAAACAAGAGACCCGACATGATATTTTTCCTGATATGATAAAATATCTTCTCTATTTTAGAGCAGAGTGCTTTTAAACTAAATAGCAATTCGCATTTGTTTTAAAAAATATTCTGATTCATTGACCAAATTTTAGCGATCGTTTGAGGGTCTTATGGAAATTGTTTTAGCTAATCCACGTGGTTTTTGTGCTGGTGTAGACCGCGCTATTGCGATCGTTAATCGTGCACTTGAAAGCTTTAATCCTCCGATTTACGTTCGTCATGAAGTGGTACATAACAAATTTGTTGTGGACGATTTACGCCAACGTGGTGCAATTTTTGTAGATGAATTAGATGAAGTTCCTGATGACAATATCGTGATTTTTAGTGCACATGGTGTATCAAAAGCTGTACAACAAGAAGCTGAGCGCCGTGGATTAAAAGTATTTGATGCCACATGTCCTCTCGTGACAAAAGTGCATATCGAAGTCACAAAATATGCGCGTGAAGGGATTGAAGCCATTCTGATTGGTCATGAAGGGCACCCAGAAGTTGAAGGCACCATGGGTCAATATGATCTAAAAAATGGTGGTGCAATTTATCTGGTTGAAGATGAGGATGATGTTGCTGCTTTACAGGTGAATAATCCTAATAAGTTAGCATTTGTCACTCAAACGACACTTTCCATTGATGATACTGCAAAAGTCATTGATGCTTTACGTGCTAAATTCCCAGCCATCCAAGGGCCACGTAAAGATGATATCTGTTATGCAACTCAAAACCGTCAAGATGCGGTCCGTGATTTAGCGACTCAATGTGATGTCGTTTTAGTGGTTGGCTCTCCAAACTCCTCGAACTCTAATCGTCTTCGTGAGTTGGCAGAGCGAATGGGTAAGCATGCTTATCTCGTAGATAATGCGGATGAGCTGAAAAAGGAATGGTTTGCTGAAACCACTAAAATTGGTGTTACCGCAGGTGCTTCAGCACCTGAAATTTTGATTAAACAAGTGATTCAGCGTCTACAAGATTGGGGCGCTACGTCACCACAGGAATTAAATGGGCGAGAGGAGAATATAACCTTTAGCTTGCCTAAAGAATTGAGAATTCAAGTTACTCAAGCTTAATAATGAATTATCAATGACATAGCAGGGTAAGTGAGCAGATTGTAAAAGTGTGATCTTATCCTCATTTTAATACCATTTGTCATAACTGTGTTGGCTTTATTATTATAAAAAATTACTTTTGTAACATTAATAAATAAATACAAAAGTTTGAATATGAAAGACTTACAACGGGGCTTTACCATTATTGAGCTGTTGATTACCACAATTGTGCTATCAATCACAGCAACCATGGCTATTCCATCTTTTAAAAATATTGTTGCGCAATATCGCCTAAATTCAGATGTACGTGAATTATCAAGCGTGCTGATGATGGCGCGTAATCAAGCAACATTGTTAAGAAAAGATGTGACTGTAGATCTTCAGTCGAATCAATCAGATAGCAATACAATCTTTCATTGGACACCCAAAGCGCAAAATAAATTGACTTCATCACAAGAAAAAGTCACATTCTGGATGGATGGGGGAATTTCTGACTTTACATCTGACATAAATTTTTCTATTTGTAATAAGGTGTTAGGTGTTTCTAAAACGATAGCAATTACAAGAATGGGAACACAATATTTAAAAGCAGAGGGGACATGCTAATGCGTGCTGCGCAACAGGGGGTAGGAATGATTGAAATTCTAGTTGCCTTATTGGTTTTGGCCATTGGGGTATTGGGGTTAATAACTGCTAATAGAAATCTACCTATTTCTATATTATTATATACAAATGAGTAGATATGTTAGTATTGGCATTGCAGCTAAAACACTGGGTGTTTCCATCCAAACCCTAAGAAGATGGGATGAGGAAGGCACTTTAGTCGCAGATAGAACCCCAAAAAATCACAGACGTTACGATCTAAGCAAGATCACACCTGAACTTATCCATGATCTATCAATCCAGAACAGCCGAAAAACTATTGCTTATGCAAGAGTATCTAGTCACGATCAAAAGGCTGATCTTGAGCGACAAAAACAAGTTTTGGAAATGTACTGTGCCAAGCAGGGATGGACATTTGAGATTATTAGTGATTTAGGCTCAGGGATGAATTATCACAAAAAAGGGCTTAAGGCTCTTTTGGATGGAATTATTAATAATGAAATTGGTCGATTGGTTTTAACCCACAAAGATCGATTATTACGTTTTGGTGCTGAATTGGTTTTTGCTTTATGTGAAGCTCGGAATGTTGAAATTGTAATTATTAATCAGGGTGAAAATTTGAGTTTTGAGGAGGAGCTGGCTCAAGATGTCCTGGAAATTATCACTGTATTTTCAGCACGATTATATGGAAGCCGAAGTAAAAAGAACCAAAAGCTAATACAGGCGGTCAAAGAAGCACTATGAGTCGATTTATACGAGGGCATATCATTGAATTGATGCCCAATAATAAACAAGCAAGCCATTTTGCTCAGGCAAGTGGTGTTGCTCGTTTGTCGTATAATTGGGCTTTAAGAGAGTGGCAGCGACAATACAAGGCTGATAAGGAATATCGTGATCAGTGTGAGTATTATGATGTTGCGGTGAATGAAATGCTTCTTAATAGACCTAAAGAGAGTAAATTAAGAAAGCACCTAAACACTTTTAAATTTGAAAAATATCCTTTCATGAAGAAAGTGACTAAGTGCGCACCACAGTTGGCGATTAAGCAGTTGGGTAGTGCTTTTGATAGATTTTTTAACGGCAAATCAGGATACCCCAAGCCAAGAAAAAAAGGCAAGGATGACCGTTTTTCATTATCAAATGATCAATTTAGCGTAAAGGGTCGGTCTATTAAAATCCCTAATTTGGGTTGGGTGAAAATGACTGAGAATCTGCGCTATAAGGGTAAAATTCTCTCGGCCAAAATATTTAAACAAGGTGGTAAGTGGTTTGCATCAATCGCTGTCGAACTCACCCAGATCGAAAAGCTTAAACCGAAAACAGGTTTAAGTATCGGTGTTGATTTGGGTGTCTCTAATCTTGCCACTCTTTCAAATGGTGAGGTTATTCCTTCTAACGCACCACTTAAAAGACAGCTTGCAAAACTAAGACGACTCAACAAGTCTTTTAGTCGTAAGAAAAAAGGTAGTCAGAATCGAGAAAAAGCAAAAGCCAAGCTATCTCGCCTGCACTATAAAATTGCCTGTCTACGCAAGAATAATCTTCATCAAGTCACAACGGATTTGGTAACACGTTTTGATGTGATTTCGATTGAAGATTTGAATGTTAAAGGCATGTTGAGGAATCGTAAACTCGCAAGAGCTATATCCGATATGGGTTTTTATGAGTTTAAAAGGCAGTTGATTTATAAAGCCAAACAGCATGGAAAATCGGTACTTTCGGTTGGTCGATTCTTCCCAAGTAGTAAAATGTGTTCGTGCTGTGGTGAATTAAATCAATCTCTCACACTTTCTGCGCGAGAGTGGAGGTGCTTAGTTTGCCAAACCATCCAAAATCGTGATGTTAATGCATCAATTAATATCCTGCGATATGCGGATAAAGATTTAATCACTGCATAAGTGGTGATTAAGGCGGTGAGTTACACCGTGACAGCCTATGGAATTGAGGTAATCCCTAAAGCAAATGCTTTAGGTTCTTGATGGTGAAGTAGGAATTAAACATCAAACCCACATTGAGTAGGTTTGAGTAGGTTTTAAATAACGGTTTTCATTTTTACAAATGCGCGCAATTGATGCTTCACATGAAGCAATGTCTAAATTACAAGCCATGAATTTAGCGCGTGACTTATCTGAGAAGATACGTGCGAACTCAAATGCTTATACTCAGTATCAAGCCAGAATAAATGCAGAAACACAAACAACTACAGCCAAATCATGTGTGCAAAAAGGAACGACGAATCCATGTGTTCAAGCAGCCGATTTTGCCCATTATGATGTTGCCCAGATAATAAAAAATGCCAATGGTCTTGGTATGAGTATCAAAATGCCGAATTGCCAAGTCAGTAATAATTTGCAATCTCGCCGATGCATTTACGTAGCCTGGGAAAAACAAAACCTATCGATGATGCTTCTGCAAAAGATGCATGTACCCATGGTGGAAGTTATTTACCAAAAGCGCAATGCATCGTTATGGAGCTTTATTGATGCAGCATCTTAGGTATACACAAAAAGGTTTGACGCTAGTCGAGCTTATGATCGCTTTGGTGCTTGGATTATTGATTACCGCTGCTGCGGTACATCTGTTTTTTACAGGGCAGATGGGATTCACGATGCAGAAAGGGATGTCGGAGGTTCAAGATAACGGCAACTTTGGTCTGCGCTTTCTTACTTATGAAATTCGTAAAGCAAATTATGGTCAAGTAAATATCATTAATGATCGTTTGACGCATGGTGGCATTGTTATCACTTCAGCTCAGTCTCCAGTGGTGCCTACATCTGGTGATTTGGCATTTAATGCGACCAATATTCCCGTCAATATTTCACGAAATATTCCAAATACGGAGGTTGTGCCTGTATCGCAATCTGGTATGCCGAGTAATATAGAGTTGGTTTCAGCTGAATCTTCACAACCTGCTCAAGCGGGAATGAGCGACCAATTAGTCATGCAGTTTTATGCTGATACACAAGGTGTGGATTGTGAAGGTAATAATTACGATGCTGGACGATATATTGTTCAACGTTTTTTTCTACGTAAAGATGCAAATGCAAATATTCAAAAAGAACCACACGATGCATTGGTCTTGGCCTGTGAAGCAGGGTGGTACACGCGTAACAGCACTCAAATTTTAAAAAAATTTAATAATAAACAGACTGTCTTTGGAGCAACGAATGGTGAAATTTTGATGCATCGTGTTGATCACTTTCACTATCTGTTGGGGATTTCTAATGACGATAATACGGCACAGCAAAGATATATAAGTATTGAAGATTATAAAAAGCTCAATGTTTATCCACGTCCACGCATCAATTCAATACAGGTCGGTTTATTAGTAAGGTCATCTGAGAATGTAGGTCAAAATCAAGCAATTTCTCCTCATCAAGAATTCGAAGTTCTTGATCAAAAAGTAAAATTAAAAAAAGCACAAAAAACCGTCGCGACTAAATTTATTCGACAAGTCATTACACAAACGATCGCGATTCGAAATGGTATGAGTGTGATGGATTCAGCGGAGGGCTTATGATTCAACATCAACGTGGTGCAACGCTGATTGTGGTACTGATTATGTTAGTTCTGCTCACCATTATTGGTACTTGGGCGATTCGACAAAGTATGGTGAGTTTGAATATCACCACCAACAGCCAAGCGCAACAATTGTTAATGCAATCTTCCGATACTGTTTTTTATCGATTGGGGCATGGCGGCTATGCTGCCTCCAGTGGTAACCCTCTGAGCTTAATTGGTTACTCGATTCAGAATGAAGGTGACGAAGTCATATTCTGTTTTAGAAACCAATCCAATAGTGCGTAATGTTTCCAACAGTAGTGTATTGCGTTGGAATGAAGCAATGAGTGATGTCTCAGTCGATGGTGTTTCTGGGTTTTGTTCATTATCAAATGATGGGGATTATGCCAGTGCTCGTAAGGCGCAATTAACTCAGGTGTCTGTAATCGTAAGCCCTCCATCAGACAGTGATCATGATATCCCACTTTCAAACGCAAACGTTGGAACTGATACTGAAAGTATAGGACAGCCTTCTGATACAAAAAAAATAACAGTCTATTCAACATCGCTCTTACCCGCATTGTCTTCGACAGATTTAACGGATGAAATCCATCTTTGTTTGCGCCGACCACATACAGCACCATTGGTGGGTAATGCACAAACCATTTCGTCCTGTTTAAAGGATATTGGTGTGCCGTATAACACCCAAATTCAAAGTTACATTTTTGATGCTTATCAGCGCGCTGAATCTTAATGGGGATGTATTGTGAATAAAAATATAAAGAATCATTTTACAAAAAAGATGATTGCGCAAAGTATTGCAGTCGTGATGGCATTGGGTGCGATCCCAATGCAATTGAGTGCCAGTGATCTACAAATTTATCAAAATCCTGTAGCAAAAAATAATCCGATTATCATGTTGGCGATTGATAACTCGATGAGTATGAGTGCAGTAGATGCAACTTATAAAGGTCAAAGTGTTAGCCGTTTAAATGCCTTAAAAAACTCATTGGTAGATGCCTTAAATGCAAAGGACTTATCAGGAAATTATCGTATTCCAGATAATGTTTATATTGGGGTGTCGGTGTTTACGTCAACGGGTGAAATAGGGACAACAGAAGATTGGTTAAGCTATGGTGAAAATGCTCGTTCATCTAAAATCTTACTAGAAGCAAAACAACTTACACCTGCTCACCGTACGGATTTAATCAATAAAATTAATAGTATTGGAGCCGTAGGTAGTACGCCCACACCACTATTACTCTCAGAAACTTATGCGTATTTACTAGGAAATCGTACCTTTGGGGCTAACCTAAAAGGCATCGATTTACTTCCTTCATCTAAATATTCCGGTGGTGTTTCAAAAAGTATGCTGAAAAAAACAATATGGCTTTTGATAAAATAGAGGTATGAAAATAACGCTACAAATCAAATGTCCTACCTGTCTAAGTAACAATATAAAGAGAAATGGCATCAAA
>NZ_VPEE01000022.1:0-53683 GCF_013417345.1 Acinetobacter sp. YH16032
GGGAGATAAACTCAGTGCACGGAGTTTTCAAAGCCAGGTGAATGAGATTCATGCACGTGTGGCAGTATTAAATAAATTTATGGAATTAGGCCGAGCTCATACCCAAGTTGTCACTTAAATTTAAACAGCTTAGGAAAGCTCTATCTTTAAAATCTTTATGCAACAGAGCCTTGTTATAGTAAAGAAAGAGGTTTTATCTAAAATGATATTTTCTTTCAAAAAGGTAGCCGTTTAGTGATTGCTGTTAGCAGCTGCAATGGTGATCAGGAAAAGTACGAAACAGTGTATTACAGAATTAAAAATAATACAGTGGTTAAAGTCGGCGTTACAGAATTCAGCCCAATCGCTCATTAATCCTTTACGCTTTTCAAGATAAGTACCACGTAAGTATGCTATTTCAACTTCATCTGGCAGTTTGTGAGCAAGTACATGCTTACAGACTTTTCTAGGATATTCAGTTTTATCGGCAGACCAGTCACGGAATGTGGATCAAAATCCATGTGTAGTGATTACTCGATTCTATTTAGGTAAGCCATCTTCTTTAGGCTTCTGCCGATGCATACGTTTGATTAATGTGGTTAATGACATATCTGATTGCATTCCATGGCAATTCACGATTTTTAATGTGCAATCAGCAAATCATTAAATAAAAATAAAGTTTGATGATGAAACTCCAAACAAAGAGTTAATTGAAATTTTTTGTAGTAAAAATAGTAGTAAAAAATTAAATATAAAATATTTTATATTTATTTATCAGTAATATATGTGTTTAATTTGACTGCCACCGCTTCCGCCAAATTTTTAAAAAGCCACTAATCATTAGTGGCTTTTTTTATTTTCTTCATATTCGTGCGATATTAAGACTGATATTTACTGTTTGATTTAATTTTTTGAGCATGGCATAAAAAAACCACCCTAAGGTGGTTTCTCTACAGCGTTTAAGCCACTTTTTCTGGAAGATCGAACCAAATCACACGAGCATCTTCTGATGCTTCAATCTGCGCTGGATCAATAAATGCAATAGCATCTCCAGCATTCACAGTGTGTTCAGCGACTTGAATTGAACCACTAATTACATGTAGATAGCTGACATGTTGTGTTGCAACAACTTCAAGTGAATGACCTTTCTCCAAAACAGCTGTTTTAACCTCCGCATTTTGGCGAATATGCATGGGTGCTTGTTCTGTCGGTCCACAAATCAGATGCCATTGGTTCGGTTGTTCAGCAGGATCGAGTTGAATTTGTTGGTAATTCGGCTCTGCATTGCGCTGATTTGGAATAATCCAGATTTGCAGTAAATGAACTGTTTCATCACCTTGGTTGATTTCACTGTGTTGAATGCCTGTACCAGCACTCATCAGTTGCCATTCACCAGCTTTGATATCACCGTGGTTACCCATACTATCTTTATGTGTAATCGCTCCCTGTAATACACAGGTGAGAATTTCCATATTGTCGTGTGGATGTGTACCGAAACCTTGATGACCAGCAATGAGGTCATCATTAATGACACGGAGAGCACTGATGCCCATGTGGTTAGGGTCATACCAGCTCCCAAATGAGAAGCTGTGTTTGGATTCTAACCAACCCATTTTTACATGACCACGTGATTCACTGCGATGTAAATAAGCATTCATGATGATGCTCCTTTCATTATTCTTAAAGATGATGTTATTTTAATAGTTTAAAATGAATAAGATAGTAGGTTAGGACAACGTATCGTGCTAATTTTGAAACATAAAAAGGATAAAAAAGCCTGCTTGAAGCAGGCTTTTTAAAATTAGATTATTCTAAGAATTTTACTGTAACGCCAGAACGAACTTTGTTACCCAGATCATTCGCATCCCAGTTGGTTAAGCGGATACAACCGTGTGAAGCTGTCTTTGAAATGCTTGATGGATTAGGTGTACCGTGAATACCGAACGATTTTTTGCTTAAACCGATCCAGATATTACCTACAGGACCATTAGGACCAGGTGGTAATGAAAGTGGCTTCAAATTTTTACCTTGTACAAAGTTACTTGGTGAATAGCTATACCAAGGATTTTTCGCTACACCAGTAATTTTGTATGTTCCAGTCGGCGAAGGAGTGTCAGCACTACCGATGGTTGCTGGGAATGAGCCAACCATTTGGTTCTGTTGGTTAAACAAATAAAGTTGTTTAGCGCCTTTATGTGCCACGATTAAATGAATATTTTCTGGAAGTTCATTGCGAATGTTGGTCACAATAAGCTTTTCACCCGCTTTCTTAAATGTCGCTTTAGGATTTAGTTTCTTGAGAAACTCTTCATCCATATGGAATTTTTCAGCCAGCATTTCACTTACACGAGTGTAATAAAGACCTTTCATTTTCGCTTGTAAAGCATAGTCATGAGGAATTGAGGCTGCATAAGGACCTTTTAGGTCTGCTTCGGTAATCGTATATTCAACATAAGCAGGTTTACCAGCTTGGCGTGCAACTAGAGCATCCCAAGTTTCTTTCGTCAAAACACCTGTAGCCTTTAAACCATTCATTTGCTGGAATGAAGCAATTGCTTTAAGTGTATTTTTTCCACTTGTACCGTCAATAGCACCTGGCGAAGCATGTGAATTATTTAACATTACATGTGCACGGGCATATACAGGGAATTGACCTTTGCCAATATTTTCATACCATTCAGCATTATTCAGACTGTCTAGCGTCCATGAATTTGCTGTAGCAGGTGCTGATGTAGATGAAGCTGGATTTGTCACTGCTGAAGATGCAGGTGCACTGCCAATGTCCGCAGTGCTATCCTCAGTTCTTTCCAGGTTTTGAAGCGTATCTGCAGCTTGATTTAGATCATTTTGCTCTTGCTGGCTAATTTGGGCTTCAGAGCTAGATTCTACCGCGAGAGGATCAATTGGATCTTGAATAGTATCTAAACTCGTTTTTGTAATTGGAGAAAGCGGTTGTTCAGCAGTACCAGAAGCAGCCAATGCAGTTCCAGACATAATACAACTTAAACTCAAAGCAAGAATTGAGCGAACGAACATGTAATTCAACCTTAAGAATTATTCATATTGATTTATAAAAACACGGATAAAGTATTGCAGAAAAAACACGGATATGCAGTATTTGTTTTGTTTAAATCAAATAAATTCCGATAGTCTCAATCTTTATTTTCATTCTAACTAAATACTTTAAAGTGCAGCTTTTTGGTATGATGAATGGAATTTCAATTTTGCATCGAGAAAGTAAATGACGACCTTAAAAAATGATCGTTTTCTGCGTGCCTTATTACGTGAACCTGTGGACTGCACGCCAGTTTGGATGATGCGTCAGGCTGGTCGATATTTACCTGAATATCGTGCGACACGCGCAACTGCGGGTGATTTTCTTTCTTTGTGCAAAAATAATGACTTTGCTTGTGAAGTGACTTTACAGCCGCTTCGTCGCTATGACTTAGATGCAGCCATACTATTTTCAGATATTTTGACTGTTCCTGATGCTTTGGGCTTAGGACTATATTTTGAAGCAGGGGAAGGACCAAAATTTAAGAAAACAGTCCGTACTGAGCAGGATGTAGCCCAATTACCAAAAATTGATGCTAAATCGGACTTAGACTATGTCATGAATGCAGTGTCGACAATCCGATCAGCATTAGGTGGCCAGGTACCGCTAATCGGGTTTTCTGGGAGTCCATGGACACTCGCGACGTATATGATCGAGGGTGGGTCGAGTAAAGATTTCCGTTACACCAAGCAAATGATGTATGCACAACCTGAAGTTTTACATGCCTTGTTAGATCATTTGGCTGATTCAGTCATAGATTATTTGAACGCACAGATTGAGGCAGGTGCGCAGGCGATTCAAATTTTTGACAGTTGGGGTGGTGCACTTGCACATCGAGAATATCAAGAATTTTCCCTCAATTATATGCACAAAATCGTGAAGGGTTTAAATCGTGAAAATGAAGGCCGCAAAGTACCAGTAATTTTATTTACCAAAGGTGGTGGTCAATGGTTAGAACCTATGATCGCAACTGGCGCAGATGCGTTTGGACTAGATTGGACAACCCCTTTAAATGTTGCACGTCAAACTGTTGCTGGTCGCGCTGCCCTACAAGGTAATTTAGACCCTGCAACATTATATGGCTCTCCTGCGAGTATCGAAAAGTCAGTAAAATTAATGCTCGATGATGCATATGCTGCTGGTGAAAAAACGGGTTATGTTGCAAACCTTGGACACGGTATCACCCAATGGGTAGATCCTGCGAATCCTAAAGTTTTCATTGATACGGTACATGAGTACAGCGCAAAATATTTAGGCTAAACATTTAGGATGAATGTGTGAGCTTTTTAAAATCATTATTTGAGTTTCATTATAAGGCAGCATCCGCTGCCTTATTTGGTATTTTATTACTGCTAGCCTTTGCTTTGACGGCTTCGATAGGGCATCAAGAATATTATGGATTGTACCGATACGACTACCTCTTGATTTATGCAGTGGTTATTCAGGTCTGTTTACTGCTTTTAAAGTTAGAGTCTTGGGCTGAAGCCAAAGTTATTGCAATATTTCATATGTTGGCAATGGTCATGGAGATTTTCCTGACACATCCACAGATTGCATCATGGCAATATCCGCAACCTGCGGTATTTAAGATTATGACCGTACCACTTTTTGCGGGATTTATGTATTCTGCCGTAGGCAGTTTTTTTGCTCGTTCACTCAGGCTCTATCGCGTAGAAATTGAGAACTTACCTAGTTTTTTCAATATGATGAGTTTAGCGATCTTGTCCTATTTAAACTTTATGACGAAGTTCTTTATCCCAGATATACGATACTTATTGTTTGCATGGAGCGTGTTGATATTTTGGAAAACTAAAATAACGTTCAAGCTTAAATATCATGAGATGACCTTGCCAATGCTTCCTGTGCTTTTGTTGTTGGCATTTATTATTTGGATTGCTGAAAATATCAGTACTTTTTATCAAATTTGGTTGTATCCAACGCAAGTGGAACAGTGGCATATGGTGGGATGGGGGAAACTTGGTTCTTGGTATCTCCTACTAATGCTGAGTTTAGTATTGGTGTTAAAAATCTTAGGTGAACGGAATTCACAGGGTTTGTGGCGATTGAAGGGCGAATAAGTTAATTCATCAAAAAAACTCAATACTTGATGGCATTGGTAAGATTTGTTTTGCGTTCTTGGCTTGATATCGCTATGTTAAAGAAGTTCGTAAAAGAACAAAATTGGAACAATAAAGAACACTTGAGCACATCAAGTTTGGAGTGATGTTATGTATAAAAAATTAGCTTTAGCTGCGGTATTGGCAGTAGGATCAACAGCTGCATTTGCTGACCGTGATGTTGGTTGTGGTATCGGTTCACAAGTTTGGGCAGGTCAGTCTGGTAAAGTTGCAAAAATCTTAGCAGGTACGACCAACGGTTTATTTGCTAACCAATTATTCGGTATTACTTTCGGGACGTTAGGCTGTAGTGGTACAGGTACAGTAACAGCACAAGCAGTAACATTTACAAATGAAAATGCCGAAGCTCTTGCACGTGATATGGCGGTAGGTGAGGGGGAAAGTCTTAACGTCCTTGCAGAGCTTCTGAATATTAAATCTGAAGATAAAGCACGTTTCTTTGCAGTATCAAAAGAAAATTTCTCTGAAATTTATTCAGCGGACAATCAAGATGCATTCCAAGTCCTTGCATCTCTTCAAACTGTTATGTCTCAAGACGAAGTATTAAAAGCTTACGTTTAATTGCGAAAACCCTGTCTTATGGCAGGGTTTTTTTGTTTCATCATTATTAAGTTCATTTTATGAAATTTGCTTTTTTTTCTGCCTTGATTGTCAGTAGCTTTCTGACACATGCATATACTTCTCCAGTTGAACAATATATTGCACAAGCACAACACCATCAGCTTGATAAAAATAAAACTTGGCAAAGATTAATGTATGCACATCAAGCGAAGAGTGAAGTTAGCTATTCAGGATTTTTTTTTAGTGCAAATGGTGCAGATAATTTACAAGATGAGCTGAATGCAAATATTCGTGAATTATTTATAGATCGAGGACAAGATCAATCCATTATATGTCGTTTCCCAGCTCGCTCTGCATGGTTAATAGAACAACTGAAAATAAAACAAGAGGAGCTTCCTAAAGCAGATTGTCCTGCTCTAGAGGAATGGATTGGACAGATTAAACCGTATCAAGCAACATTGATTTATGCGACAGATTTCATGGGAAATCCAAGTTCGATGTTTGGTCATACCTTGCTACGTCTTGATCCTAAAGATCAAAAAGAGCTTAATCTTATTTCTTATGCAGTCAACTACGCTGCGACGGTCGAAAATAGTGATAGTTTTTCTTTTGCTTGGAAAGGCTTAACGGGTCAATATCCAGGTGAATATTCGTTAATGCCCTACTATCGAAAAGTAAAAGAGTATGGTGATTTCGAAAGCCGTGATTTGTGGGAATACGAATTAGCATTAAACCCAGAAGAAACCACACGTTTAGTACAACATATCTGGGAGTTAAAGCATGTCCAATTTCCCTATTATTTTATAAGTGATAATTGTGCCTACCGCTTATTGGGACTCATTGATTTGGTAAAACCCGATGCCAATCTACAAGCACAGTTTAGTCATATTGCAATTCCAGTCGAAACCATCAAAGCGGTGCAGCAGCAAGGCCTCATTAGAGATACTGTTTATCGCCCAGCACTTGAAACGCAGTTACTTCATCAAGCAAAACAACATGGTAATGACTTAGCACATTCGGCACATCAATTAACGCTGGTGCAACCAGCACAAATGCGTGAATTTTTAGCTCAATTTACGGCCAAGGATCAGGCGCGTATTCTTGAGATGGCATATGATCATTTGTATCTACAGCTCATTTCTCAAAAAATCGAAGCGAGTATTGCGCAACCTAAAATACGACAAATTTTGAGTTTAAGAAGCCAACTCCCTGTTGAAAAACAACGTACTGAAGTGGCAAGACCACGAATTGACCCTGTGGATGGGCATCATGCTCGAAAAACATCGATTGAATTTGGACGAGTGCAAGACGATACGTTTGTGCAGATCAACCATCGACAAGCCTATCACGATTTATCTGATCTTCAGGGGGGATACCGACTTGGAACGCAGTTGAAATTTCTTGAGGGGAGTCTTGAGTTTCGGAATGATCAACTCAAGTTGGCTGATTTGGATCTTTTAGAAGTGAATTCTTATAATCCAATTACACCTTTTAAGACGCCGTTGAGTTGGGGATTTGGATTCGGTTGGAAACAACTCTCAATTGATGATTCTGGAAATTTCAGTGATAGCGAGCAACATGGTGTTTTGAATCTATCAACACAGTTTGGATATAGTTGGGCAGATGCAGATCGTGAACACCTGTGTTATGCGCAGATGCAGAATCATATTCAAGCTGGAAAAATTTTAGAAAAGGGCTGGAGATTGGGGCTAGGGCCAACTGTAGGTTGTCAAAACTTATGGTCAGATCGAGTGAATAGCTTAGTGCAAATTGAAATCCCTTTTTGGGAAGATCAGCAGGCTTGGCAGCTCGGACTACGATCCTCAGTTCAGTATGCACTTAACTCGCAAAGTGCTATCTCTATTCACTGGAATTATCAATTACAAGAACAGCATGATTGGCATCAAACTAGTTTAGGATTTACACGCTATTGGTAAATACACAGTACTAGGAAGTACTGTGTTGAAAGGTGAGGCTTGTTTTTAAACGATTACATTCACATAGTACTTTTTCACTTTCTCAACGACTTCGAATGTTCCAATGAATCCTGGTGGTATTACACCTGCTTGACCTGCCGAAACTTCGATAAAGTGATTTTTACTTTGAGTGTGGATGCGAACTTTTCCTTCTATAATTTGAAAGAATTCTTGTTTATTGTCGGCAAATTGAATATTCCAAGCACCAACTTCACATTCCCAAATCCCACATTCCATATGCTCGTGTTCATAAAGACTGTAGGTGTGACGTTCGGGATTGCCTTGGACGAGACGATCAGGACGCGGGAAGTCGACTGATTTTTCTGCGTGTTGTTGACCTTGACCTGCAACATGAAGAGATGTCATATATTCACCTTAAGAAATTGAGCCTTGGAATACGGTCTAAAAAAAACCTCAACAGGGTTGAGGTTTTTATGAATTAATAACTTTCTGGAACAGCGCTCAGAAACTCGCGACGTTCATCTTTGTTAGTTTTAAAGTCCCCAACAAATGATACTGTACGAGTAGTTGACTCTTGTTTGCCTACACCACGCATCATCATACACATATGTGCTGAATCAATGACAACAGCTACGCCTCTAGCACCAGTCACTTGAGCCACAGCTTCAGCAATCTGTTGAGTTAGATTTTCTTGAATCTGTAGACGACGGGCAAACATTTCAGTAATACGTGCAAATTTAGATAAACCTAAAACTTGACCTTCTGGTAAGTAGGCAATATGCACACGTCCATAGAACGGCAGTAAATGATGTTCACAAAGCGAATAGAATTCGATGTTCTTGACCAAAACCATTTCACGGTTGTCTGAAGGGAAGACCGCATTGTTGGTCACTTCTTCAAGCGTTTGGCTATAACCTGACGTCAAATACGAAAAAGCTTTAGCAGCACGCATTGGTGTATCTTTAAGACCAGGACGAGTAAGATCTTCGCCAACGGCAGTTAAAATGTTGGCGTAGGATTGCTGCATAGACATAAGACGTGTTCACTTACACAGATGTTGAACAAGGACGGCATTGTATCAGAAAACGATTACAATGCCGTATATTCAGAAAAAATTCCGATTATTGAGTAAATTTTGGATTCTTTTCTGCACGTTTAAGCAGAACTAAGACCGCGCCAGTGCCACCTTGTTTTTCAGGCGCACTGACAAAAGCCAAAACATCACGATGTTGTCTGAGCCAACTATTAACATAGGTTTTTAAAACAGCTTCAGGGCCTTTACCATGAACAATTTTAATGACGTTTTGATTTTGCTCTTTCGCCATCTGAATAATTTGCAATACAGCTGAACGTGCTTCTTCTACGGTACAGCCATGCAAATCAACTGCTTCAAACCAACGTAAATTTCCAGCTTTCAGATCTTCAAATACTTTATGTTGTAAGGTCGCAATTCGATAACTCAGACTAGCCTGACTGCCAACTGGATTGAGCATGGCTTGAGTATCAGACATCACAGTTTCATCAGTATGCATTGGACCTTCAGCAGCAGCACGTTTTGCTAAGGTTTGAGAATCTAATTTCTTTTTGGCTGGTTTCTCAATTTTTGCAATATTGCCATGATCAATTTTTTGAACACCTTGCATTTGCTGACGAAAGAGTTCTAAATCTTCCTCATGCTCTTGTTCAACCGTCTTTTCAATAGGTTTAGGAGCTTCAACACGAGGAGCAGGATTACTGATTTGTTTCTTAAACTGTTTCAGTAAATTAAATTGATCTTTTGATAAAGAAGAATCATGTTTACTCATAACGTGCTTGTGACTTTAAAGTGGAAGATGAATGAATGTGATTATAATCCGAAAATCCCTCAACTTTGTAGTGAGAAGTATTTAAGTTGATTTTAAGGTGTTGGATGAATTGGAGATAACTTAAGGGATAAAGCAAAAAAAAGAGATTGATTATTAATCTAATTTATTTTGAATTTGTTCTAGCTATTGTTGTTGGCATTAATGGAGGCAAGAATGGATTCGGAAATCCATTCTTATGAGATTGAATTATTTTTAGTCGAACAATTTACCGCAGAATATTAGAGTCAAATATTCTGAGGTTCGCCAAACAATGCGGTAAAGGCATGATCAGGACGAGGCTGTTTCATAAAACTTTCACCCACAAGGAAAGTGTGAATGTCATTTTCTTGCATCATGGTGACATCCGCTGAGGTTGCAATGCCGCTTTCCGTCACTAATAAACGAGATGGTGCAAGTTGTTTTTTTAGACGAATTGATGTGTTCAAATCAACATCAAAAGTTTTTAAATTACGATTATTAACGCCTAATAAACAACGATCTGATAATTTGAGAGCACGTTCTAGTTCATATTCATCATGCACTTCAACCAGTACATCTAAATGATGTTCAAATGCAGTTTTCGACATTTCCTCAAGTTGTTGATCTGAAAGACATGCAACAATGAGAAGGATACAGTCTGCATGCAATGCACGAGCTTCAATCACACCATAAGGATCGATTAAGAAATCTTTTCTTAGTGCAGGCAAATCACAGTGAGAGCGAGCAATATGAATGTTCTCATCGGCACCTTGGAAGAAATCAATATCTGTAAGTACTGATAAACAAGCTGCACCCGCTGATTGATACTGTTCAGCTATTTCAGCAGGATTGAAGTTTTCTCGAATAATGCCTTTAGAAGGAGATGCTTTTTTGATTTCAGCAATGACAGCAGGACGTTTGTGTTGTAGTGCTTGAGCAAAACCGCGAACAGGGCTAGTGGCTTGAGCGAGTTCTTCGACGTCCTTATAACTACGTTGTTTTAATCGTGCAGCAAACTCTTCTTGTTTACGGTCAACAATTTTGCCAAGAATAGTATTCGCGATATCTAACATAAGAATGTCCTGACTTAATTAAGCTTCATAATGTTTTATTGTTTTTGTGAATTCAGAAAGCACATCCATCTTTTCAAGTGCCTGACCACCATAAATGATGTCATGTGCTAATGCCACACCTTGTTTATAACTCGAAGTTAAACCTGAGACATAAATACCAGCACCAGCATTCAATGCAATCATACTGGCCGCTTTTTCACCTTTCGGTGATTTTTTCTTACCTAGTGCATCTTTGATCAGTGCCAAACTTTCAGCAGAGCTATCAACAGATAAATGCGTCAATGTTTGAGATTCAATCTCTACATCCTCAGGGAGGATTTCCCACTCAGTAATTTCACCATTTTTTAACTCAGCGACATAGGTGGATGAAGCAAGACTGATTTCATCTAGTCCATCTTTAGAGTGAACAACCATGACGTGCTCAGCACCAAGTTGCTTAAGAACTTCAGCAATAGGTCGACATAATTCTGTTGAGAACACGCCAATTACAAAGCGCTTTACACCAGCCGGATTCGTAAGCGGGCCAAGTAAGTTGAAAATGCTTCTGAAGCCCAATTCTTTACGAGGACCTGCTGCATACTTCATTGCTTTATGATGGTTTGGAGCAAAGAGAAAACCCACACCCAAATCGCGGATACAGCGTTCAGTCTGTGCCATATTTAGGTCGAGATTAATACCAGCTTGTTCTAATAGATCTGACGAGCCTGATTTTGATGACACACCTCGGCCACCGTGTTTGGCAATCGTTGCACCTGCAGCTGCAATTACAAAACTTGATGCAGTTGATACATTAAACAGGTTTTGTCCATCACCACCCGTGCCAACGATATCGACTAAGTATGGAAGATCACTGACATCAATCTTGATCGCATATTCACGCATCACACGTGCAGCAGCAGTAATTTCGTCAATACTTTCGCCTTTTAAACGCAAACCCATCATCAATGCACCGATTTGTGCATCAGTCGCTTCACCATCCATAATGGTGCGCATAACAGCTTCCATTTGAGGCTGTGTTAATTCAATATTTTTCGTAATGTTGTTTAATGCTTGTTGAATATTCATGTCTTGCTCTTACGCATAAATTTCTAAGAAGTTTTGGAAAATTTTGTGGCCATGTTGGCTGAGTATCGATTCTGGATGGAACTGAACACCTTCAACGGGAAGGATTTTATGTTTCACACCCATAATTTCTTCCATAGAACCATCTTCTTCATTGGTCCAACACGTCACCTCTAAACATTCAGGTAAAGTCGCTTGATCAATGACTAAAGAGTGATAGCGAGTCGCTGAGAATGGAGAGGGTAGATTGCTAAAGATCCCTTGATCAGTGTGGTACATGTCAGATAAACGCCCGTGCATTACTTTTTTTGCACGAACAATATCTCCACCAAATGCTTGCCCGATACTTTGGTGACCTAAGCACACCCCAAGCAGTGGAATCTTGCCTGAAAAGTGTTGAATCGCTGGGATTGAAATACCTGCCTCAGAGGGAGAGCAGGGACCAGGTCCAATGACGAGATATTTTGGTTGCCATCGCTCAATATCCTCCAAAGTCACGGCATCATTACGGACCACTTTTACTTTCTGATTTAACTCGCCAAAATATTGGACGATGTTGTAGGTAAAAGAGTCATAGTTGTCGATCATCAGAAGCATTTTAAGCTTAACCTCTTGAAATTTATAATTTAACTTAATTTAGCTTTGTTATTCACATTAATAAGATACATCACAGGGTGTTGACTGCATCCTTGTCTAGTAACTCAAAGCGATTAAGTGGCAGTTATCATAGCAGATTCTTTTATCAGCGCAGGTTAAATTTTGGGGTTCAAAACATCAGCAATATTGATCACTTAAATCAAATTAATGTGTGAATGAATGGTTCTAGGTGAATAGCGCTAATAAATGAAATATTGATCTGAATCTAAAAGCTCATACGTGTTATTCATAAGTTTTTTTAATCATTCTGTTTGATGAGTAAGATTTGTTTTAAAAACAAACAAACAAAATGCACTCAGTAAATTTATAATTTATAAGATTTAGTCTCGCGGTCGTTCACTTTTACATCATTTAGCGAAGATATTTAATTTTAATGAACTAATATGATGCACAAAATTTAGATTCATCATGGCTCGATGTGTATTAATAAAGTCATGATTGAGTTGTAATTTTAGTCTTTCAAGTAAAAATTAAATATTAAATTTTTTTATTTATTGATATATAAAACAAGGCATTAAACGCATGTGCCTGAAAATTTGATCCATTTTTCTAATTTATAAAAATTTATAAAATATATCGTTTGGTAAATTAAGTAATTAAATCCCTGAATAAACTTGACTTTAAGTTTAATAATTAAACGATCATGCTCTGAGGTGCACCATTTTGATACAGGTTGTAAATAAATATTTTTTATTGCGATGAACTGTGCCTGAATATGGTGCATTTAGTTTTAAGCACAGTATAATAGTCGCAAAGCAAAGTGAATAAAGCTGTTAATCTGATAAGGATTTCAAGATTTTAGCTTTGCTTTTAAAAGTTGGTACGGTAATTGCTTTAAAACTACCAACTACTAACACGCACTAAATGTGCAACAAAAAATCATCGGAGCAAAATGAGCATGGCGAACAAGGTCCTACAACTCATCCAAGAAAGTGGCGCAAAATGGGTAGACTTCCGTTTTACGGACACTAAGGGTAAAGAACAACATGTTACTTACCCAGCAGATACTATCGATGAAGATACTTTTGAAGATGGTAAAATGTTCGACGGTTCTTCAATTGCTGGTTGGAAAGGTATCGAAGCGTCTGACATGATCTTACGTCCAGATGCTGAAACAGGTTTTATCGACCCGTTTTTTGCAGAGCCAACTGTAGTGGTGACTTGTGATGTTATTGAGCCATCTACTGGTCAAGGTTATGACCGTGACCCACGTTCAATTGCTCGCCGTGCAGAAGAATATTTAAAATCTACTGGTATTGGTGATACTGCTTTCTTTGGTCCAGAACCAGAATTCTTCGTATTTGACGAAGTTAAATGGGACATCGATATGTCTGGTGCTCGCCATACATTAATCGCTGAAGAAGCTGCTTGGTCTACAGGTAATTCTTACGAATCAGGTAACTCAGGCCACCGTCCACGCGTTAAAGGTGGTTACTTCCCAGTGCCTCCAGTTGATTCTCACCACGATATGCGTGCAGAAATGTGTGCGAAAATTGAAGACATCATGGGGCCAGGTCGTGTAGAAGTACATCACCATGAAGTTGCATCTTGCCAATTAGAAATTGGTGTGAGCTTCAACACAATGGTTCGTAAAGCTGATGAAGTACAACAGTTTAAATATGCTGTTTGGAACGTTGCTCATCAATATGCTAAAACTGCAACGTTTATGCCTAAACCAATGGTTGGTGATAACGGTTCTGGTATGCACGTTCATATGTCAATTTCTAAAGACGGCAAGAACTTGTTTGCTGGTGATGAATATGCAGGCCTTTCAGAAATGGCATTGTATTTCATTGGCGGTATCATCAAGCACGCACGCTCATTAAATGCGATTACTAACCCTTCTACAAACTCGTATAAGCGTTTAGTGCCACATTATGAAGCGCCAATTATGCTTGCTTACTCAGCGCGTAACCGTTCAGCTTCTATCCGTATTCCATACGTTTCTAGCCCGAAAGGTAAACGTATTGAAGCACGTTTCCCAGATCCAATGATGAACCCGTACTTAGGTTTTGCTGCATTGTTAATGGCGGGTATCGACGGTATTCAAAACAAGATTCATCCAGGTGAAGCTTCAGACAAGAATTTGTATGATCTACCTCCTGAAGAAGAAGCAAAAATTCCTACAGTTGCACACAGCTTGGATATGGCTTTAGAAGCTCTTCAAGCGGATCACGATTACCTTCTTAAAGGTGGCGTATTCACTAAAGAAATGCTTGATGCTTACATTGAGCTTAAAACTGAAGAAGTTCGTCGTCTTAATACGACAACTCACCCAGTTGAATTTGATATGTACTACAGCCTGTAATTCGTTCACGAATTTCGCTGTAAAAAACCCGCGCAATGCGCGGGTTTTTTTGTGTTTTGAGTTAAAATAAATGTAGTCAAATATGAGAAATATTTCATGGCAAAGCCACGTAAAAAGCACACGGGATTTTTTCCTTGGAATGATCCAAGTGACCACGAAAAAGGATTTAAGCTCAATTTTTCTGAAGTGACCTATTTGGAAGTTGGCAGAACCATGGAAGGCTATAAACAGGCACAATTTCTTGAACTGAGAAATCCTGATTTGGCTTTACAATTTGATTATCCAAATGAATTTTATATCAGTGCCGAAGGTTTTATTTTAGTAAAAACAGCACAAGGTAAATTTGAAGTGATTGCAAAATCAGACAGTGCTTGAATGTGTGTGTCTGCGCCTAAAAAATAAGATTTATTCCTTGTGATCATCCAAGTCATATTTGAGTAAGTTTTCACGCTCATAAGGTGCATCCTCAGCAGGATATCTTAAATTTTCAATATTTTGGCTCTTGGCGATAGACCATATAATACTCTCTCCAGCGGGGATATTAGAGCTGAAATTCTTATATAGTGGATTAGTATAAGCATCTGTTGCATTGATTATTTTCCAACCTTTGCTTTCTAAGGCTAGAATGATCTCGCCTAGAAACTGTCCATTAATCGCATTCGTATGGAGTAACAATACATGTTGAGGAGAGTGTTGAAGGGTTTGCAATGCGAGTGAGTCATAATATTCAGCTCGATCAAGAAGATGATCAATATAAGCAAGCTTCAATCTTTTAATGTGTGACGTTTTTCCTGCTTTTAGATACGCTAGATATTTTTGATTATAAAACCAGTCACTTGCATCAATACTGACACCACCATGCTGGTAATGATTTTGTTTTAACCAGTTTTGGACTTGATCTCTTTTCGCAATATTATTGCCTTCTTTGAGATAGGGATATCTAAAAATTTTCCTATAGTTTTTTAAATCATGAAAAACCAATTCATTAATTTTAATGCTCTTGATGTAGTCTTTCGCCAAAACTTCAGGTTTATTTAAATTTTCATGAAAAGCACTGTGATTGCCGACAATATGTCCGTGTTTATCCCATTGACGTATTAAGTCTTTACCCGCATTGTCACCGATTTTGATGTAACTTGGGAAAATGATCGATTGAATATTTTTGGATTTTAAATGCGCTAGTATTTGTTGATTAATGTGTGGAGCAGTAGGATCGATAGTTGGATTTAATCCATCATCAAAACTCAGTGCTAATTGACGAGCATGAGCTTGGGACAGAAATAACAGTGATATAAATAAGTACAAGCTAAATTTAAGCATGTTTAATGAAGTTTTTTACGAATGAATGTTTATAGCATTTTTTTGGGGGGTGCAGTATGAAATGTGTGAGTGTGATGCCTTAAACTAAACCATAGGTTTGGTGCATTAGTTCTAAAGCTTGGGTACACTTGAGAGTATAAAATAATGGTAGTCTGAAATATGCTTGAAAGCCGTCAATTTAATCATCAGGAAAAATTAATGTGTCCTGAGTTAAAAAAATGGTTGTACGCCTCAGGCTCACTTACCCAACAACTGACAGATTTAGCTGATGGAATATTTAAAGTCCAACGAATCCAAGAGCGATTTCAACGTTTAAACTTTAATGATGCTAGCTGGATGGGTGTATCACATCAGCATACTTCTTGGGTTAGAGAGACTCATTTATTTGGTTCTGATTGCGAACCTTGGGTAAAAGCGAAATCTATTTTTCCAATTACCAGCCTTCAAAAAAAAGCACGTCTCTTTCAACATATTGGAAATCAGCCCATAGGTCGATTCTTGTTCCAACGCACAGAACCGCAATGCCAACGTCGCGTGATCTTACTTGAGGATGGATGGACTAGACAGAGCTGTTATACTTGGCATGGCTGTAAATTTATTGTCCAAGAAACATTTTTACCAGCATTTGAACGTTTTATAAAAACTCATTGAGCTAGACTTTATGGCAACCGCACAAGCAATCACCTGGCGCGAGCGTTTAAGCGCTTATTACTATTTATGTCGTTTCGATAAGCCAATAGGTACTGAGTTAGTCCTGTGGCCCACCTTATGGGCGCTGTGGATTGCAGCTGGTGGAATACCTGATTTAGTGACACTGCTTGCCATCGTATGTGGCACTATATTTATGCGTGCAGCGGGATGTGCCATTAATGATTTTGCTGATCGTAAAGTGGATGCACACGTAGAAAGAACCAAAAATCGTCCATTAGCCACAGGTGTGATTTCGGCAAAAGAAGCAGTTTGGGTGTTTATCGCACTGGTTGCTGCAAGTGCTTGTACATTGTTTTTCCTGCCTATTGAAACTTTTTATTGTGCTTTAATTGGGCTGGTACTTGCTTTCATCTATCCATTTATGAAGCGCTATACGCATTTACCTCAAGTGGTACTGGGGATGGCATTCTCATGGGGTATACCGATGTCATTTACTGCAATGGGTAAGCCTTTGGATTGGACGTGTTGGCTACTTTATTTCGGTAATTTGGCTTGGACTGTGGCTTATGATACTCAATATGCAATTACGGATCGCGAATATGATTTAAAGATTGGGGTTAAGTCGACGGCTATTTTGTTTGGAAAAAATGATATTAAAATTATCAGTTTATTGCAGGCGATGAGTGTTATTTTAATTGGTACTGCACTATGGCTTGAACACATACTTGTCCCTTTTGGATTAATCGCATTAGTGCTCGTGTTAGGTGATTTCATCTATCAATGGACCAAAACACGTGATAAAGATCCGCAATGGTGCTTCTGGGCATTTAGACATAACCGATGGGTAGGGGTGATGATCTTTATGGGGATTTTTATTGCATTAATTTAATCTTAACATTAAATAAAAATAAACTAATTAAGCATCCTAGTCGGATGCTTTTTTTTATGTTTAATTAAAAGTACTCATGGAGAGTGATAATAATGAATGGAAAGAATTATGAAGAGTACAATTAAAAAAACGGTTATCGCAATGTGCTGTACGGCAGCATTACTCTTAACGGCTTGTAATAGTGATGATGATAAAAATATTTTTCAAGAAAAAGTGTTTGTTGCTGAGAAAGCTTATCAAAAAGATAGTCTAGAGCAAGCTTCCAAAATCCAAATTATGACTTATTTAATGCCGAATGTTCTGGGTCAGAAAACTGAGGCTACAGCAATGGTCATGTTTCCTAAAACTGCTCAGCCAGCAGCAGGATGGCCAGTGGTGGTATGGGCACATGGAACAACTGGTGTTGGAGACGAATGTGCACCAAGCAATAATGTACTTAATTCGAATTTTGAAATTTTAGCGAACAGTCTTCTTAAAGAAGGTTATGTCATTGTAGCCCCTGATTATGAAGGTTTGGGGGTTAAAGGGATTCATCCTTATCTTCATCTATCTAGTGCTGCACAATCTGCGATTCATGCAATAAAGTCGGTTCACCAAGCATATCCATCACGATTAAATAAATCTTGGATGTCTGTCGGCCAATCCCAAGGTGGTCATGCATCATTAGGAATTGCACAATATGCTAATAATGATCCGTATTACAAAGGGGCTGTAGCGACTGCTCCAGCATCCAGTTTGGGTTACATTATTACCCAAGTCGCACCAAATGCCATTTCAGCGATAGAAAGTCAAAATAGAGATTTGGCAATCGCTATTTATTCAGAGCTATTAGCTTATGCTGCTTATACAGGCGTAGGGATTAAAGCATATGAACCTAGATTTTCATTAGCAACGATATTCCAATCTAGGTCTCAAGCTGTGGCAGAGAAAGCTGAGGGGTCGACTGGTGAAAATGGCATATGCTTGATGCCATTAATTGATGAGTTTAGAACAGATATTAAGACTTATTTGGAATCAAATTCAACACAAAAAGTAATGGACTATCCTGGGTTAAAGGTTGGCTTTGAACATGATCCAGTGGTGAGTAGTTTTTTAAGTAATAATCAGCCTGGAACTCAAAAACTCATGAAACCGGTTTATGTGGTTCAAGGTGAAAATGACACCGCTGTCCCATATCAAGTAACACAACAATTAGTAAATCAGTTAAATGGATTGGGGACTCAACCTCCAATTGTATTAGATATTGTGGCAGGAGCATCGCATACACAAGCGATTGTTGAGAAAAATGAAGAGGTTGTTGATTTTATTAAATCGTATTTACCGGTGCGCTAAACGTGACTATGTCAGCTAGGGTGTTGCATCCTAGTTGACACTTAAACCTAAAGTTTTTTCTATGACTTTATTCTGTTATATTGCCTCGGACTCAATGACTCAGGTTTTGTCGATGACTTCATCAAAAAAGAAATTCACCACTAAATTTATTTTATTGGCAAGTCTAGGCCCCCTTATCCCGTTGCTTATCATTGCGATTGCTTTTTTTGCAGTAAAGAGTGATGCAAAAAACAAAGCAGAGTACGATCGTTTACGTGCAGAACAAGCCGCGCGAATTGAAGCTAGAGAAAAACAAGAGCAACTTGAGCAGAATGCTTCGTCTGTAGCAGAGCCTTTGAACTAATTATTTTTTAGCAAGAATGTCTTTTTTGAGACTTTGAACACTTGGGATGTCGTTATAGCGAAATACTCGATATCCTGCTTCATAAAACATTTGATCGCGCTCAGCATCTTCTTGTTCCTTACCAAGATGACTTGGATCATCGAGTTCGATAATGGCGACAACTTTAAGCTGATCATCCAGTAAGACAAAGTCAGTCACTTTTCGATTAAATTTAGCTCGAATCTTTAGACTGGGGTTTGTGATTAAAGCGCTAAAAGCGACTTGAGCAAGCACATGGTATTGCGGAAAGCTCTCTTTTAATCTAAAAAACATTTTACTTTCAAATGCGGTAATAATGCGTTTGGGGTAAAAGCGTTGTGGCTTTTTAAATAATTGTTGAAAGGTAATGGTGAGCAGGGCAAGGGTTGCAATTACACCAATAATTAAGAAAGTAATTTGACTGGATTGAAACACAAGAATTCGTAAATAAAAGCACATATAAGAAAAAACCCACTCGATTGAGTGGGTTTTTAGAATCTTGGCTCTCCAACCTGGGCTCGAACCAGGGACCTGCGGATTAACAGTCCGTCGCTCTACCGACTGAGCTATTGGAGAATCTGGTACGCATTCTATGAGTCAAATGAAGAGAGGTCAAGCCTTAACATTGAAAAAAATTAGAAATATGAATCAACTGATTTAAATTTAATCTAAGTGAAACGATCTATAGCTTTTTTAATAAATGGACATACTCTGCTTTGCTTTTCAGTGGATTCGCTTTACGGCATAAACTCATGAGTTCCATCATGGTCTGTTGTGATGATTCCACATTTACCTCGTTTTGAATTTTTTTAATCAGGAGTGTGTGTTCAGAGGATAATTCTGAAGTGCAGTGATACAAACGTTCATACATAAGTGCAGGGGCTACTTTATTATGTTCAGATTTCTGAGTGCATTGAAATATAAAGATGAGACTGCCAACAAGTAGAGACCAGAAAATCAGTGATTTAAGCCAAGGTGTATTCATTTTTAGACTTTTTTAGAAAATTAGAATAATTCTATAGCAAATCAAAAATTTAGGCATAAAAAAACCCAAGTCATTATGCTTGGGTTTTTAGAATCTTGGCTCTCCCACCTGGGCTCGAACCAGGGACCTGCGGATTAACAGTCCGTCGCTCTACCGACTGAGCTATGGGAGATTAGATTGGCTCTCCAACCTGGGCTCGAACCAGGGACCTGCGGATTAACAGTCCGTCGCTCTACCGACTGAGCTATTGGAGAATCTGATGCGCATTTTAGGGTTGAAATTACTAGTCGTCAACCAATTATTGTAAAGAAATGAATAGTTTGATTTATTAATACTCAAATTGATGTAAATAATAAAAAAACCATCCTAAAAGGATGGTTTTTTAAACAAAATAAGACGGTTAAATCTTATTTTTCAACGCCAGCTTCTTGACCAGCATATTTCGCGTTAGCGTAATCCCAGTTCACTAAGCTTTCTAAGAAAGTAGAAATATACTTAGGACGAGCGTTGCGGAAGTCGATGTAGTAAGCATGTTCCCAAACATCGATCGTTAATACAGCAACTTTACCGTGAGCAAGTGGAGTATCAGCATTTGAAGTTTTCATGATAGAAAGTTTACCATTTACTTCATCAGCAACTAACCAAGCCCAACCTGAACCGAATTGAGTTGTAGCAGCAGCAGCAAATTCTTCAGCAAATTTTTCGTAAGAACCGAAAGCTTCATCGATTTTAGCAGCTAAAGCACCAGTCGCTTTACCACCACCGTTTTTAGCCATACAGTTCCAGTAGAATGTGTGGTTCCAAACTTGTGCTGCGTTGTTGAAGATACCCGCTTTAGAAGCATCACCAGCAGAAGCTTTGATGATTTCTTCAAGCGTTTTACCTTCAAGATCAGTACCTGCAATAAGGTTGTTTAAATTAACAACGTAAGTATTGTGGTGTTTGTCGTGGTGGTATTCTAAAGTTTCTTTGCTGATGTGTGGAGCAAGATCTTCGTAACCGTACGGAAGAGCAGGTAAAGTAATCGTTGTCATGTTTTAAGTTCCTTGCATTGTGCTGGGTTTTACATCGAAGTGCACTTATTGTAATAGATTCTCACCATATTTTGCGCATTACTTATAAATAAGAATACAGAATAAAGCGTGAATTAATACGTATAAGCTCACTCCAATTTAAAACGCGTGGTTAAATCAATTTAAATAGGATTATTGAGTTCAACGTAATGATATTCAAGACCAAATTGTTCACAAATTGCTTGACCTAGTCGTTGAACGCCATAACGTTCAGTCGCATGATGTCCACATGCGTAATAATGCACATCTAATTCTACAGCTTGATAAAAGGTACGCTCACTGACTTCACCTGAAATATAAGCATCGCAATTTTGTTCGGCAGCTTTAGTGATAAAGTCTTGAGCCCCGCCAGTACAAAATCCAACTTTTTGAATACTTGGTTTATCAGCCATCAAATGTATCGCATCATAATTAAGTTGTTGTGACACAAAAGCTTTGAACTCATCTGGTGTCATTGCATTTTTTAAATAGCCGATATTTCCAATGGGATGACGTTCACTCGGATCAAGTGCTTCAATTTGATCAAGATGAAGTAAATCTGCTATCGCTGCATTATTTCCCAAGCTAGGGTGGCTATCGAGAGGTAAATGATAAGCTAATAGTGAAATATCATGTTGAATGAGTGATTTAATTCGCTTGCCACGTATTCCTGTAATCGGAGATGGCTCACCTTTCCAAAAATAGCCATGGTGAACCAATAAAACATCAGCTTGCAGCTCGATTGCAGCATCAATGGCTGATTGAGAAGCCGATACAGCACAAACAATTCGCTTTACTTCTGTTTTACCTTCGATTTGCAGACCATTGGGAGCGTAATCTTTAAATTCATTGGCTTTTAGGGTCTGATCACACCATTGGATAATGTCGTTTAGCTTTGCCATAATGTTCTTAAGTCTGTGAAAATATAAAGATCAAAGCATATTTTTAATCTTAACTAAAGCCGAACAAAACTATTTTCACAATTTTAGGTATATAAATTTTTTTTGATTACAATATGCAGTCATAAAATACTTTTGTCATCAATAAATTAAAATTCTCAGAGGATATTAAAGTGCGCCGGTCCTTTACATGGTTACCATGGGTGTTACTCATTATTGTCATTATTAGTTTTGTCACATGGCAAAAACTAAATCAACCAAAGCCTCAAATAGCAGCTGATGGATATAAAATGCCAGCTGAAAAAGTAGAACCTTTGGTGGATACGACACGTTCTGGGGGAGTAGTGTCATACAATGCTGCGGTAAAGGTCGCAGCACCTGCAGTCGTTAATATTTTTACAACACAAACTGTAAAAAAAGTGGATCATCCGATTTTAAATGATCCTGTTTTTAGAGAATTTTTTGGTGGTCAATTACCTGAACGTTTTGGACAAGAGCCAAATGAAAATAGTTTGGGTTCGGGGGTGATTGTTCGACCTGATGGTTATATTCTGACTAATAATCATGTGATTGCACAGGCTGACCAGATTGTTGTGGCTTTGTATGATGGTCGTCGAGCAGAAGCCAAAGTAATTGGAACAGATCCTGATACGGATTTAGCAGTCATTAAAATCGAAATGGACAAACTGCCAGTGCTTCCTTTCAAACTGAGTGGAAATGAAGTTGGAGATGTTGTACTCGCAATTGGTAATCCATTTGGCGTGGGGCAAACAGTTACGCAAGGGATCATATCTGCGACAGAACGTTCGGGATTGGGTATAAATTTCTATGAAGATTTTATTCAAACCGATGCTGCTATTAATCCAGGTAATTCTGGGGGAGCACTCATTGATGTTGCAGGTAATTTGATTGGGATTAATACTGCAATTTTCTCGCAATCGGGTGGTTCTTTAGGAATTGGTTTTGCTATTCCTGCTAAAGTCTGCCAGCAAGTTCTGAATTCAATATTAAAAGAAGGCAGAGTAATTCGAGGGTGGCTAGGAATTGGTTTGGCGAATCCGACGCAACCCGATGTATTACAACCTCGTGAGAAGGGTGTAATTGTGAGCAGCGTCTATGAGTCTGGTCCAGCAGATAAAGCTAAGATTAAAGTCGGTGATCGGATCATGAAAGTAAATGATCAGGAGATCAATAATCCATCACAATTGATTAATTATGTTGCGATGCAATCACCGAATACCTCTGCAAAAATTGAGATTTTACGTGAAGGTAAGAGTATCAATACGGAAGTGGTTATTGGTGAACGACCAGCTGAAACCAGCGATCGTAATAGCCAGTATATTCCATTACCTCGTCGTTAAATTAACAAGCCCCAGTAATGGGGCTTTTTTATAATTCTTAGATTCTATATTGTTTCAAACCTTTGAATGGATCTGAATAAATCTGCTACTTAGTGATTTAAATGCGGTCATGCATTCCTAAGTGACGGTGAGATAGGGTTTTAATACATGCAGAATTAAATTCACTTAACAATGATTAAACAGTGTACGAAACAAAAAAAGCCAGTGGTTCACTGGCTTTTTAAAAGAATAAAATTAGCTTTCCTGTTGAATACCCGCAACCAACCAATCTTGACTAGAACCCGCTGGTTTAACGAAATGCCAAACTTCAGCAAAAGGTTGTGGAAGGCTGTTTAAGTCTTCACTTACCGTACCTGTGAAACGAACGCTAACAACGTATTGACCATTTTCAGTTGCAGAATCAACAACCATCGCATTCAGATTTGAAAACTCAGCTACGTCTTGATCTTGGTTAGCCATGATATCGTTATACATCGATTGATAAAGATCAGGCGTCAAATAACGTTGAATCTCAGCAATATTACTTGCCGTATTCATCGATTGAATATGGTTGAAGCGTTGGCGTGCAATGCGCAAGAAAGCAGCTGGTTCAGTTCCGTCAGGTAGCTGACTTCCACTAGACATTGTTGCTGCACCAAAAGGAGCTTGTGGTGCTTGACCAAATGGCGCTTGAGATGCAGCTGTACCACCGCCCACAGATTGACCAAAAATATTGGTATTGTCATTAGACACTGAAGGGCGAGGTGCAGTAGTTTGACCAAACGGTGCAGATTGAGGACCTGAACTGTTTGGTGCATATGGGTTGTTAGCCGCTAATTTTTTTTTTGCTCCGAATTTACGGAAGATGAAGAACGCAGCAGCAGCAATAATCAACAACCAAACCCAACTTGGGATACCACCTTCTTCCTCAGGTTGTGCAGCAACTTCTGCTTGACTCGCTGGAACAGTATCATCATCTGCTAAAGCATTTGCTGCGACTGCACCAATTGCAGCACCAGCAACACCAGCAGCGACCATACCACCAACACCAGGACCAGACTTTTGAGGCGCAGTCGCTGGAGCAGCAGGTTGTTGGGCAGGAGTAGCTTGACGTGGTTGCTGATATGATTGGGTTGGAGCAGCAGAACGGCTCATACCATGGCTTTTACCACCACCAGCACGTTTTGCTTCTGCAAAAGGCGCTACCATGAGTGTCGCCATTAAAATACCCGCAACTAAACTACGCTGTCGAACTTCCATCTAAAATTCCTATTTAAAAAAGTTAATTTCACACTGTATTTATGCAGTCTTTTGGCTTAAATTTCAACTTAAACCTCAATTTTTTTCAGTATTCATACACAGTGTACAGTTAAATAAATTGATCAGCTGAATTAATGTTCATCCGCTAAGCTCATCGCTTCAGTTAAAGCTTCATGTAGACGGGCAACGGCGATAATTCGAACACCAGGAATATCCTTTTGCGGTGCATTCGCTCTAGGCACAATAATATATTTAAACCCGTGCTTAATTGCTTCCTTCAAACGTTCCTGCCCGTTAGGTACGGGACGAATCTCTCCAGATAAACCCACCTCGCCAAATACAGCCAATTGCTGGGGGAGTGCTTTAGCTCTCAAACTTGAAGCACAAGCCAATAAGACGGCGAGATCCGAACCTGTTTCAGTAATTTTTAAGCCACCAACAACATTCACATATACGTCTTGACCAGAAGTTTGAACACCACCATGTCGGTGCATGACGGCGAGTAGCATATTCAAACGGTTTTGCTCAAGACCCAAGGCAACACGGCGAGGTTGACCATGCGCGTCATCTACTAGGGCTTGTACTTCAACTAAGAGTGGACGTGTGCCTTCTCGACTAATCATGACAATAGAACCAGGAATCGCTTCATCATATCGGCTAAGAAAGATGGCTGAAGGATTGGCAACTTCTCTGAGCCCCTTATCGGTCATTCCAAAAACACCGAGTTCGTTCACTGCACCGAAACGATTTTTAACAGCTCGAATCATTCGATAACGTGAATCAGATTGACCTTCAAAATAAAGTACGCAATCGACCATGTGTTCTAAAACACGAGGGCCAGCCAATGCACCTTCTTTGGTCACATGACCCACAATAAATAAAGCTGTTCCGCTGTTCTTCGCAAAACGTGTCAGAAGGGCTGCAGATTCTCGAATTTGAGAAACGCCGCCTGGTGCAGACTGTAAGGTTTCAGTGTATAAAGTTTGAATCGAGTCTAAGATCGCGACAGCAGGTCGTTCATGCGCTAATACTTCGCAAATACGCTCTACGCACGTCTCAGCCATCACTTTTAATTGATCAGTTGGAAGATCCAAACGATTGGCACGTAATGCAACTTGAGATAAAGATTCCTCACCAGTGACATATAGGGCGGAACTTTTCGCGGCAGCCATATGGGTTGCCGTCTGCAAAAGAATTGTTGATTTACCAATACCAGGGTCACCACCGATCAGTACAACTGAACCAGTAACAAGCCCTCCGCCTAAAACGCGATCAAATTCTCCAATCCCTGTTGCTAAACGTGTTTCGTGAGAAACTGAAACTTGATTCAATGTAGTGATTGATGCTGCTTGACCAGCATAGCCGCCTGCAATTTTTGGATTTGCACGATGCGTAATCGCAGGGGCAATGGTGACTTCAACTAAACTGTTCCATTCTCCGCATTCTGAGCATTGACCTGCCCATTTAGGATGATCTGCACCACATTGTTCACAGCGATATACACTTTTTGCTTTAGCCATAACTTGATATAGGTTTTTTGATTTTCTATATGCTGAGCATACTGAGTAAAGGTCACGAAAACAAAAAATATTGATCAAATTTTAAAACAATAAGACAAGTCATGACGTGTGCTGAAGTGAGATATTGAATTAAAGCGATCATGAATTAATTTATACTCATATCAAGAATCGACTGAGTTATTTGATATGCGCTTGTACGCCCAACATATTGATGCCATCGCACGCGAAATACAGCGTGATGTGCTGTTTATTCATTTTGAGAATTACACGGATGATCAGAATGAGGAAGAAAGTATTCGAGATCATGTGATTACATGGCTTGAACAACATGAAATTGAATTTGAGCCATGTCTAGGTTTGTCTGGTGAGGATGAAATTGACAGCTATCTGGGTGACCTATATCTAGATATTCCTTTTGATGAGCAAAATAAGCAGTATCAGCTGGTTAAAAATTATCTTGAAGATGAACAAGGCAATATGAAAATTGAACATGTTTTATTTTTTGTGTTGAGCTTGGAGGTAGCAGAAGAAATTGCAAAGGATCAAGAAGAAAAACAAAATTTGAACGATCAGAAATTTTTGTGAAAAGACAAAAAAAGCCTCATCAATGAGGCTTTTTTTGGTTTGATTCTATTAATTTGTTTAATAAAGCTCACCAGATTTTCGTCGTTCAATAAAATCTTTAGATTCTTTCGCAATAACTCCAGAAAGTAACAATAAGGCAATTAAGTTTGGTGCTGCCATTAAACCATTGAAGGTGTCTGCGAAAAGCCAAACTAAATCAAGTGTGACGACACAGCCTACAAATACTGAAGCAATATAAATGAGACGATAAATAAATACTGACTTTTCACCCAGTAAATAGGTGCAACATTTTTCGCCGTAATAACTCCAACCTAAAATAGTTGAATATGCAAAAAAGATGATTCCGAACGTAACAACCCAGCCCCCAAATCCTGGTAGTAATTTGTCAAAAACACTAATGGTCAGAACAGCCCCAGTTTGATCACCAAATGTTTGTCCAGCCATGATGAAGCCCATGACTAAAACAATACCTGTGATTGAACATACAACAATTGTGTCAATGAAAGTACCAGTCATTGAAACTAAGCCTTGACGGGCAGGGTGGTCAGTTTTAGCTGCTGCCGCTGCAATTGGAGCAGAGCCCATACCAGCTTCGTTTGAAAATACACCACGGGCAACACCGTAACGAATCGCTGCACCAATCGCACCACCTGCTGCCGCTTCACCTGTGAATGCATAGGTAAAGATCATTTTTAAAGCAGGAACAACTAATTCAAGGTTATTGAAAATAATAATTAGCCCGCCAATGACATAGCCTAGAGCCATGACTGGAACAATAATTGAGGATGCTTTGGAAATAGACTTAATACCGCCTAAAATCACCAATGCAGAGAAAATTGTAATAATGATGGCAGTGGTGAGCGTGCTTATACCCAAACTATTTTCTACTGCTAGTGCCACTGTGTTTGATTGAACTGAGCTACCAATACCAAAGGATGCTAATGTACCAAATAATGCGAAGAGGACTGCGAGCCACTTCCATTTCGCGCCAAGTCCTCGTTCAATGTAGTACATTGGACCACCAGACATTTCTCCTTTTTCATTTTTTACACGGTATTTGACCGCCAAAACACCTTCACCGTATTTGGTTGCCATACCGAAAAATGCAGTCATCCACATCCAGAATACAGCACCCGGACCACCCAGTACACAAGCAGTCGCTACCCCTGCGATATTACCTGTACCAATCGTGGCTGAAAGTGCGGTCATGAGTGAGGCAAATTGTGAGATATCTCCCGAGTCTTTTTTTTCTGGGTGTTTCCCGAACACTTGTTTAAATGCCAAAGGAAGCATCCTGAATTGCCAAAAAAGTAGACGGAATGTTAAGAAAACACCTGTCCCAACAATCAGCACCAGCATATAAGGTCCCCAGACTAAGCCGCTGAGTGTTTCCATGGTTGATTGTATTTCTTGCATAAATTACCTTCTTATTTTCCTGATTGTTTTTTACATGCATGATCAAGCAAGGGATATGCCATACTTTTGCGCGATCAAACACATCATTCCTTTTGATTATTTTTTGCACTTATATTTTTTACATATAACAACAAGATTTTCAATATTTTACTCAAAATAAGATAAATAAATATGATGAATAATTGATCACTCTAGTGATATATAAGAAAAATGAATTAATACTTTAAACTAATTAGAAAATATTGATCGTGCTAATTTTCTTTTTGAAATCTGATTTTTTTCAGTTAAGTTGTGCCGATTAATATATTTGGTGAATTTGAAAATGTCAGATCAAAATATAAATTCGCCTCAGCAAAATGGTGAATTACAACGAAGTCTATCCAATCGACATTTGCAGTTAATTGCAATTGGAGGCGCAATTGGGACAGGTTTGTTCATGGGCTCTGGGAAAACAATTAGCCTAGCTGGTCCTTCAATCCTTGTAATTTACATGATCATCGGTTTCATGGTTTTTTTAGTGATGCGAGCACTAGGCGAATTGTTGCTTTCAAATTTGCAATATAAGTCGTTTATTGATTTCGCCACGGATTTAATTGGACCATGGGCAGGTTACTTTGTTGGCTGGACCTACTGGTTGTGTTGGATCACCATCGGTATTGCAGATTTATCGGCGATCATTTATTACCTTCAGTTCTTCAATAATGGGATGCCTTTTAGCCCTGAAGAAGGGGTAATGATTAGCATCGCTGCAATCGTATTTATCATGGGATTGAATCTTGTTACGGTGAAACTGTTTGGTGAATTAGAATTCTGGTTTGCTTTAATCAAGATTATCGCAATTGTGGTTTTAATTGGCGTTGGCTTTTGGATGATATTTACAGGTTTCACTTCTACATCAGGTGAAATCGCAGCATTCAGCAATATTTGGTCAAACGGCGGGATCTTCCCAACAGGTGCAATCGGTTTCTTGGCAGGCTTCCAAATCGCAATTTTTGCTTTTGTGGGTGTAGAACTGGTGGGTACAACCGCAGCTGAAACTAAAGATCCTGAAACGAACTTGCCGAAAGCTGTCAACTCGATTCCTATTCGAATCATTATTTTCTATGTTTTGTCGCTGCTCGTGGTGATGTCGGTTACACCATGGAATACGATTGATCCGAATATTTCCCCATTTGTAAACTTGTTTAGTCAAGCAGGTATTGCAGCCGCTGCTATTATTATGAATTTGGTTGTGTTGTCTTCAGTGATGTCATCGATGAACAGTGGCGTATTCTCAACCAGTCGCATGCTGTTTGGCTTATCGCGCGAAACTCAAGCACCTGAAGCTTTTGGAAGACTGAATAAGCGAGCTGTGCCAGCGAATGCCTTGTATTTCTCAGCAGTATGTTTGTTACTAGGGGCAGCACTGCAATACTTCGTACCGAATACGGTGGAAGCATTTACTTTAGCGACAACACTTTCCACCATTTTATTTATTTGTGTATGGTTGATGATTATTTGGAGTTATGTGGTGTATTACAAAACACGCCCAGAACTTCATGCCAAATCGAAATTTAAACTACCAGGTGGATTGGTGACATGTGCGATTGTTGCTATATTCTTTATTGGCATGATTGGAGTATTGGCTTTAGAAGATGATACTCGCCGTGCATTGATGGTGAGCCCGATTTGGTTTGTTATTCTGATCATTGGTTATTTTGGTTTTTATAAAAAAAAATAAAAACTTATAAATGATTTGCAATTTAGGTCAAAAGAAACGTCAGTAATTACTGGCGTTTTTTTATTTCTGTTATTAATCTGTTGCGTTAAATACTTTGGTGAATTAGATGATCAAGGTATACTTCTATAAATTTTACTGATAGGTGTAGGTATGCGTATTTTGATCGGAGTTATCAGTGCAGCCGTTGTTTCAATCTTGGCTGGATGTGGTCAGACTGGTGCATTACAACTACCCAGTGATCCAAACTATGACAAGCGAGCACAATATTTAATTTATAAAAACAATGATCGCCCAAGTCAGGATCAAGCTGAACCTAAAGCAGATGCTGCACCTACTCATGATTAATATTCATTTATTTTTTTTCTCCAGCGCAATTTAGAAAGGATACATCCATGAGTTTCCCTCGCATTCAAGGGGTTTTGCACGCAGAACAATGTTCATTGGATCAACTTGCTCAGCAATTTGGTACACCACTTTATGTTTATTCAAAAGCAACTTTTGAAAAACATTATTTGGATATGGATCGTGCTTTTAACTTTATCGATCACCAAATTTGTTTTGCAGTGAAGTCAAACTCAAATATCGCAGTTCTAAATGTGTTGGCGAAACTTGGTTGCGGTTTTGATATCGTGACTGGAGGTGAATTAGCACGTGTTTTACGCGCAGGTGGTGACGCTTCTAAAATTGTTTTCTCTGGTTTAGGTAAGTCTGAGGCTGACATTCGTCAAGCATTAGAAGTGGGTATTGCTTGTTTTAATGTGGAATCATATGCAGAGCTTGACCGTATTCAAAAAGTTGCAGCAGAACTAGATGTTAAAGCTCCAATTTCACTTCGGGTAAATCCAGATGTTGATGCCAAAACACATCCATATATCTCGACTGGTCTTAAAGAAAATAAATTTGGTATTCCTTCTGATTCGGTATATGAAACTTATCAGTATGCAGCAAGTTTAAGTCACTTAGATATCGTAGGAATTGATTGTCACATTGGTTCACAATTGACTGAAACTCAACCTTTTGTTGATGCGCTTGATCGTGTCATGAACATGATTGAAGCATTGAAAAAATTAGGGATCAACCTCAAACATATTGATATTGGTGGTGGTCTTGGTGTGACTTATAAAGATGAAGTTCCACCGACAGTTGAAGAATATGCAAATGCTTTACGTCCTGCATTAGAAAAACTTGGTCTTAAAGTGTATATGGAGCCAGGGCGTAGTATTTCAGCGAATGCTGGCGTATTGGTGACGAAAGTTGATCTTTTGAAACCAACCAATCATCGCAATTTTGCAATTGTTGATGCAGCAATGAATGACTTGATTCGTCCTTCTTTGTACGAAGCTTGGATGGATATCCAAGAGGTTAATCAAAATTCGCAAACTGAGAAAAAAGTTTGGGATGTGGTTGGTGCGATCTGTGAAACAGGTGACTTCCTCGGTAAAGAGCGTGAACTTGCGATTCAAGCGAACGATCATTTAGCTGTTTTGGGTGCAGGTGCTTATGGTTTTGTGATGAGTTCAAATTACAACAGCCGAGGTCGTGCAGCAGAGGTGATGGTTGACGGTGATCAAGCACACTTAATTCGTGAACGTGAAACGATTGAGTCTCTGTGGGAACGTGAGTCCTTATTGCCTTAAGGAGACAATAGATGTTGCTAGAATTTACTAAAATGCATGGTCTGGGTAATGACTTCATGGTGGTTGATTTAATCAGCCAACGTGCTTATCTAGATCCTGTCATGATTCGCCGTTTGGCTGACCGTAATTTTGGCATCGGTTTTGATCAGTTATTAATTGTTGAAACACCAGACCATCCGAACGTTGATTTCAAATATCGCATTTTTAATGCGGATGGTTCTGAAGTTGAGCAATGTGGCAATGGGGTTCGTTGTTTTGCCAAATTTGTTCATGATCGTCATTTAACCAATAAAACTAAATTCAAAGTGCAAACAAAGGCGGGGATCGTCGAGCCTGAGTTGGGTGCGAATGGATGGGTGCGTGTGAACATGGGGTATCCGAAGTTCTTACCGAACCAAATCCCATTTCTAGCAGAAGCGCCTGCTGCTTTATATGATTTAGCTTTAGCGGATAATGAGACGATCAGCATCGATGTTGTCAATATGGGAAATCCGCATGCAGTGACCATTGTTCCAGACGTGTTAACTGCTGATGTTGCTAAAATAGGCCCTCAAGTGGAATCTCACGAACGTTTTCCTGAGCGTGTAAATGCTGGATTTATGCAGATCGTTGATGAAAAACATGCTCGATTACGAGTTTTTGAACGTGGTGTGGGAGAAACATTAGCTTGTGGTACAGGTGCATGTGCTGCTGCTGTCTCAGGTATGCGCCGTGGTTTATTGTCTAGCAATGTGGAAATCGAACTTGCCGGCGGTAAATTGCTGATTGAATGGAAAGAGGGAGATGTGGTTTGGATGACTGGTCCAACTGCAACGGTTTATGAAGGTCGTTTGGATCTTCGTTATTTTCAATAAAACTTATTTCCTAACTAAAAAGCCCTGAAATTCAGGGCTTTTTACTTTATGATTTGTTGGAATGCCCACGAGTATTGATGATTAGACATCGATTCAATAGAGAGAAAGCCAAATGCAATATGGCGCAATGCAATTGCTGTCAATGTGGTTGAAAGAGAGAAAGATTCAAAATCAATCTGAGCATACGCTTGAGGCGTATTTCCGTGATGTGTCTGGTTTTATTGACTTTTGTTATGAAAAGAAAATTGAATTAAATCAGGTTGAAGCATCTGATTTACGAGAATATATGGCTTATAAGGTTGAACAACATCAACTCAATAGTGCAAGCTTACAACGTCATTTAACAGCCATTCGTCAATTCATGAAATGGGCTGTGGAAGGGAAATATGTATCGAATAATCCTATTCATGATTTTAAGTTAAAAAGACAGCCAAGGCCTTTGCCAGGTATGGTTGATGTCGAAACGATTCAGCAAATCTTGGATCAACCGGCACCTGAATCCTCTCAAGATCATCTCTTGTGGTTAAGAGATAAAGCTATTTTAGAGCTGCTTTATTCAAGTGGTTTACGATTAGCTGAAGTACAAGGATTGAATATTCGAGATATCGATTTTACACGACAATTACTTCGAATTACAGGTAAGGGAAATAAAACTCGGGTTGTTCCTTTTGGTTTGAAAGCGAAAACAGGTTTAATTGAATGGCTCAAAGTCCATCGTATCTGGTGTGGAGACATTGAATTGGATTCTCCAGTTTTTATTACCAAAAAAGGGAGTCGATTGACGAATCGGCAGATTGAAAATCGAGTCAAATTGCAAGCACAAAGAGCGGGCGTAAATGTGGATTTACACCCTCACTTATTGCGACACTGTTTTGCTAGTCATCTGCTTTCAAACAGTGGTGATTTACGAGCAGTTCAAGAAATGCTAGGTCATAGTAATCTATCTACGACACAAATTTATACTCAGTTAGATTTTGATCGTTTGGCTCAAGTCTATGATAAAGCTCACCCTAGAGCCCAAAAATCTTAATCCTCAGTATTAAGTATATTGAATATACTTAATACTGTACTGAATGATAAAGTTATCTGTTTAAAGTGCTGGTGTGTGTACAGGTATCATACGTGCGGGATTTACTTTTTGGAATGCGACTGCGATTTCAAATAAAGTCGGCTCATCAAATTCACGAGCAATAAACTCGATGTTAACATTCATAGGATAACTACTGCGACTTGAGTTCACTGATTTAGCAGGCATAGATAATGCAGGAAAACCACTAAACGGACTTAGGCGATTATTGGTACCTGTGGTCGGGCTACTTCCTAAATTGCCGGCAAACCCAGTAATAGACGGGTAGGCTAAAGCGTCGTATTGTACGCCTTTACGAGTACCATCTAGTTCAACATTATTTAAAGCGCTATTCATCCGTAAGCGCACGAATGGACTTCTTTCAGTGGTGTTGCGCTCATAATTCTCAATATATGAAGCACTTGTTGGATCAGAATTATAGCCGCTGAAGTTACGGATCATTAGTTCACTAGCGAGTAAATCTTCATACGATTGGTAAATACTTCTTGTGGTCTTTAAATACTCTGTAAGTGATATTTTAAATTCAGCACTTGAAAGACTCGAATAACGTGTCAAAATTGTATTTAGATCGCTTATTGTAACTATTTCTACAGTTGCTCCAGCCTCTTCAAGTTTAGTAATTGCGTTGTCCATTGCTTCTTTAACGAGATTGTAGTCTTCTTTCTGTTGAGTAGTTGAACCTTCGGAAGGGTAAAGTGCTTGTACTATACCAATACGCTTTCCTGCAAGACTTACAGTGTCATGAGGAATGTAGCTATTCGGTTGATTAATCAATTCGCGATAAGCAGACTCTGATTTTAGAAGAGGAGAAGTGCGTGCAAATTCACTGCGTTGATTTGAACTTAATGAGCTATCGAATCCGATCATTGCATCCATTAATTTTGCACAGTCAATAGCTTGTCTACACATTGGTCCAGCAGTATCTTGAGTTGGTGCCAGTGGAATAATTCCATCTTGGCTCAAAAGACGTAAAGATGGTCGTAAACCGACAAGACCCTGTACTGATGAAGGCACACGAATTGACCCTCCCGTATCAGTTCCTATTCCCACCATTGAAAAACTTGCAGATATGGCAGCGCCAGTTCCTGATGATGAACCACCTGGACCTTTACTTAAGTCATACACATTTTTAGTTTGATCACCTAGAGTTGATTTTCCACCAAAGCCGAAAGCGAACTCATCAAGATTGGCTTTCCCTAAAATGATTCCGCCATTTTCTTTGATATTTTTTATGATATAGGCATCATCATTTGGAAAATTATCTTTTAATGCTATAGAACCTGCTGTGTTCGCCATATCTACAGCATCAATATTGTCTTTAGCGAGTACAGTGACACAGTGAAGAGGTCCTGAAAGTTTTGAATTTTTTGCAAATTGTTGGTCGAGCACTTCTGCTTCTTTAAGTGCATTTGGGTTTAAAGAAATAATGCTATTGAGCTCTGGACCTTGTCGATCGTAAGCTGATATACGATTTAAATATCCTTGCACAACATCAACACAAGATGAACCTTTGCTTAAAATCGAGTTATGCAAATCAGTAATGGTTGCTTCTACAGGATTAAATGGGACAGGAGGCGGCGTGTTAGAATTATTTGTGTTACTTTCATTGTCACCACAGGCGGTTAAGAAAGTTGCTATCGTGACAACAAGCAGAGTTTTTTTAAATGTGAACATTTGCATTCCCCAGATTAAGTTCAAACTGGTTAAGCAATGAATGTGCCATTCTTAAAATGAATGAAATTTACAGTTTTATGCTCCAGAAAATAGCTAATTACCATTGATATAAATAAAATGCGTTAATTTAATGCGAATAAAATTATTTGAAAAATAATGTATTGTTGGGATGGAGCTTTTGAAAGCTGTGCGTTTAAAAATAATTTTCCCTTAAACTTTAGATTAAATTTTTAGAATTGATTTTTTTAATACGATTTTTAAGGTATAACTTTAATAGATGGATTTAAGTTGTATACAAATTAAAAATATTTTGCAGGAATGATTAGGTCAAGCCATGATTGACAATATTGATCAAAAGTATCAGCAACTCTCTTCAGCACAAAAAGACATTTTTGCAGGTTATGGTTTACGTCAGGTGAAACATTTTGTGGAAATCAATTTACCGATGATTGAAGCAGCTCTACCTAACAATGCCTATGTGCAGGGTATTAATACTGAAGGAAAAATCCAAGCGATTGATCCAGTAGCATCTAAGACCTATCTGTGGATATCTGATCAGCAATGGCAAGAAAGACCTATTGCAGATCAAGGTGTAGATTTAAAAGAAGACTTTATTGAAGTTTGGAAAATTTTTGAATTAGAACAATATCCTATTATTGAATTGAGTCATGTCCATCGTGATTATTTGGCGGCGCTCAATCAAGCTTGAAATAATCATTTAAAAAACAGAGCTAATAATTTTAGCTCTGTTACTTTATAGAAAAGTACATTTACCTGTTTCCAACAACTCAATACATAAAGATAAAAATATTGATTAAATAATAATCAATTTTGTTTCATATATTTATTCTGCGCATTCGATTCAGTCAAATTCTTTACACTTGTCTAGTAATTTTGAATTTTTTTGGAGAGGGGTAAATGATTAAATTTCATGAAAATAATATCCATGCCGCCATTTTTGATATGGATGGCACAATGTTTGATACGGAGCGACTTCGTTTTCAAACGTTGAAGCAAGCATCATTAGAGCTCATTGGTGTCGAATTTACAGACGCCTATTTATTATCTTGTTTGGGTTTAAGTGCTCGTAGTGCCGAAAAACTGGCAAATCAGCAATATGGTCAAGAAGTACCGTATGCGGAAATTAGAAAGCGAGCAGATCAGCTAGAACTTGAGCATGTAAGAAAATACGGAGTGCCGATTAAATTTGGACTCATGCAAGTTCTTGAACGTTTAAGAAAGTCCAATCTGAAAATGGCAGTAGCGACTTCGAGTCGACGTGAAATAGCTGAGGAATATTTAATCAATGCTAATGTATATAAGTTTTTCGACATTATCGTATGCGGCGATGAGGTTGATAATGGAAAACCACACCCAGAAATTTTCTTAAAAGCTGCTGAGCAACTGAACATTGATCCAACTTTATGTTTAATGTTTGAAGACTCAGAAAATGGAGTGATATCGGCGTTTGAAGCGGGTGGATTAACGGTATTGCTTCAAGATATCAAAGAACCTAATTCAACCATGCTCGAAAAAGCGAATTTCTTTTACGAAAGCATGCATGATTTTCTGGAAGATTTGAATCAATTTACACCAAAATTAAAAATGCCTGCTCTATTTGAATCTTTTCCTCAGACTTTAAATCAGCATGTCGTGGGGATACATGGTTTTGGGGCAATAGGTGGTGGCTATATTGCCCAAGTATTGTCTCATTGGGATGGATATACTCGACCAAAACAAATCTATGCTTCAACGCGGAATTCGCTCTATAGAAATAGTGTGAATACATTTGGTGGTTACAGTATCCGTTATGGGCAACACTCTCATGACGAGCGAATAGACAACATCACTGTCATCGATGCATCAAATATTGAAATGATGCAGCACATGTATATTGAATCAAGTTTAATTGCGCTGTGTTTACCTGAAAAGGCAATTGAGCAAGAGGCTAAAACCATTGCGCAAGGGTTGTATGCGCGTTATATCCATTTTGAAGAACAGTTGATTCCTCTAACAGTTTTAATTGTTTTGAACAAAGTAGGCGCAAAATCATTAATTGAGCAACAGATTTGTAGTGCTTTGCATGAAATTACGGATGCGAAGACGGTCAATATCATTATGTCGCAGCATTATTTTTGCGATACAGTAGTTAATCGAATGGTAGCGAAAATTACAGATCAAAAACTATTTAGACAGTTAAAAATCAAATACAACATTTTTAGACATGTGCAGGATGAGCATGATTTAGACGTGACAGATGTGGATGAAGGGACGCGTTTAAATGCTGAACAAGAGCAATTGGCTACTCAGTATATTGACGATCTATACGAAAAATTCAAATCGGCGCATATTCTACAAAATCTAGAATTGATCTTATTTCATGCCGAAACAGATATGCCACTTTATGTGGAAAATAATAGTCCTTTATTGGAAAAAATGCGCCAAATGATTCTGGTTGAAGAGATTGAAGAGATACAGTTAATCAAAAATCGCATGTGGAATGGTGTGCATGCAATGACAGCGTGGGCTGCAATTTTTCGACAATATGAAACGATCGGGATTGCACTGTCTGATGAGCAAATTTCTAAATTTATGTTGGCAGTACTCCATGAGGTTAAAGTTGGATTAAAGGATCTACTACCACATCGAAAAGAAAATTTAGAATTGTTGGCGAAGAGTTTTATCGACTCTTGTGAGACGGCTTATAAAGACCCATGTGATCGAGTGGCACGAGACCCATATCGTAAGTTAGGTTTTGGTGAGCGGGTACTATCTTCATTGGCATACAATTTTCAACGTGGTAAGCCTTATCAGGAAATTTTCAAAGGGCTTGTATTGGGTTATGCATACGTTATATTGAAGCAAAATCAACTACTTGAAGCTGTGATTCGGCATTTTGCTCAGCAACTTAGTCAAACTGAATTGGAACTTGAGGATCAATTGTATTTACAGGAAGAGCTGAAACGAAGACTCAAAATTTGTGATCCTAAATTGAGTGAATCAGTGGATCAGCATGTACTTTTAGAAAAAATTTTGAATGAAAAAATCGAGGTTGAAAAAACTTAAAGCATCGAACATTTAACTTTTTAACTTGATCAAAATGGATAATCGGTCCGATCTGAAAAGTCAGTCGGATCGATTGCTTTATGGTGTCAAATTGATTGCAGGGGCAGTTGATAGCTTTGTTTAATGATTTGACTGGGTAAATCCGTTTTCACACTGGTAATCCCATTTTTTTTGGTTAAGTGTTCTGACTGAAATTTACGATAGTTCTCCAAATCAGGTACGACAACTTTTAACATCGCATCACATTCGCCCAAAATAATATAGCACTCCATCACTTGAGGGAGTTCTTTCATCGCCTCAATAAAAGTATCGATGGTTTCAGCGTCTTGTCCCACCAACCAAATACGCGAAAATAGAATAAGTTGTAATCCGATTTTTTGAGGATCAACAATGGTTGTGTATTGCTGGATGACTCCAGCATCTTCGAGAATTTTTACGCGTCTTAAACAAGAGGATGGTGATAAGCCAATCTCTTTGGCTAAATCATTATTTTGAATTCGACCGTTGGTTTGAAGTTCATGAATGATACTTTTATCGATACGATCTAATTTAACTGAAATTGATTTAGATATTATTTTCATATATTAGAATTAAATTCTAAAAATTAAAGAATCAATAGAATATTTGAAATCCTATTTTATGTAAATTCGAAGATACTTTTTTCTCATTTTCATTAATGATGGAAGAAAGAAAATGTCTACCTATTGGTTATTTGCTTTGACAGTTATCCCTCTTATTTTTACGCCTGGTCCGGATATGTTATTTATTCTGTCACAGGTAATGGGTAAAAATGCGAAAGCAGGCGTTATGGCGACTTTAGGGGTGTGTTTAGGTTATTTCGTCCATTCTTTTTTAGTCGTTGTGGGTATTGCGGCTATCATTGTTTCTTTCCCTATTATTTTTGAAACGATCAAATGGTTAGGAATCTGTTATTTGCTTTATTTGGCATTTAATTTGATTCGATCTGCGCTTAATCACAAAAATATTGAAATTAAACAAAGTCAGGTCAATAGTCCGATTAGACGCGGTTTTATAACATCCTTACTTAATCCTAAAGGTATGCTTATTTATTTTGCGATTTTGCCTCAATTTATTAATCAGCATCATACCTATTCGATTATGGGGCAGGGGATTGTCTTATCCCTAATTTTTATTGGATTATGCTTAATTATTTATTCATCATTGAGTTTTGTATTTGCATTTTTGACACAGAAAACAGGGATAAATGAAAAACGTCAAAAATGGATTGATGGTGGTTCGGGAGTGATGCTTTCATTGGCAGCAACATGGCTCATTGTGAATTAACATTAAAAAAAGCGCAAACTAATGTTTGCGCTTTCTATTCAAATAGAATTAACTTTGGTTAAATTATACTCAAAAAGGATAGCTGTTATTGTAATTTTTGCTGTCTGTTATGACATTTTTTACCTCAAATTTGGTGACTCACGCCAACGCTTTTCAACGTAAAATAAGAGTCTACAGCATCAATTCAACTGATGTAGTTAATAAATTAAAAAAATATTAAAAATCAAAGTTTAATTTTTTACAAAAAATATTGAAAAGCTGACAAATTTATTAACAAAATAATTTCGTGAACGCTCCGTTCAACGAAAATTACGCTTTTTTACAGCAGTTTTGTGAATTGTGACTTGACCGAAATGCCAAACACATTGCAAGATAGGACACCTAAAAATTTTAAATGAAGAGTTATTATAACTTTTCTGAATATTTACTTCTGTTAAAACAGCCGAGGATTACATGAAGGCTCTTGTTGCTGTAAAACGTGTGGTTGATGCCAACGTTAAAGTTCGCGTAAAGCCGGACAATAGTGGGGTTGACCTTACTAACGTTAAAATGTCAATTAACCCATTCTGTGAAATCGCAGTGGAAGAAGCGGTTCGCTTAAAAGAAAAAGGAACTGTTTCAGAAATCGTTGTTGTTTCTATTGGTCCTAAAGAAGCGCAAGAACAAATCCGTTCTGCAATGGCGCTTGGTGCAGACCGCGGTATCCTAGTTGAAGCTGATGATAGCCAACTTGGTGCTTTAGAAGTTGCGAAGATTCTTAAAGGCGTTGTAGACGCTGAACAGCCACAACTTATCCTTCTTGGTAAACAAGCAATTGATGACGACTCTAACCAAGTTGGTCAGATGCTTGGCGCATTACTTGGTGCTGGTCAAGGTACATTTGCTTCAGAAGTTAAAGTTGAAGGCGATAAAGTACAAGTGACTCGTGAAATCGACGGTGGTTTACAAACTGTTGAACTAGCACTTCCAGCGATCATTACGACTGACTTACGTTTGAATGAGCCACGTTATGCTGCTCTACCAAACATCATGAAAGCACGTAAGAAACCGCTTGATACTAAATCTCCTGCAGATTTTGGTGTTAATCCTGCAACTAAGCTTAAGACTGTTAAAGTTGAAGCGCCTGCTGAACGTAAAGCTGGTGTTCAAGTGAAGTCTGTTGATGAGCTTGTTGAAAAACTAAAAAATGAAGCGAAAGTGATCTAATACAGAAGGATAAAAATCATGAGTATTTTAGTAATCGCTGAGCACGACAACAAAGCACTTAACGGTGCAACTTTAAACGTTGTAGCTGCGGCTCAAAAAATCGGTGGTGATATCACTGTATTAGTTGCTGGTTCAGGCGCTCAAGCAGTTGCTGATGAAGCTGCTAAAGTTGCTGGTGTAAGCAAAGTTCTTTTAGCTGACGATGCTGCATATGCAAACCAATTGGCTGAAAATGTAGCGAAGCTTGTTGCTTCAATTGGTGCAGGTTATTCACACATTCTTGCTGCGTCTACAACGACGGGCAAAAACGTACTTCCACGTGCTGCAGCACTTCTTGATGTAAGTATGATTACTGACATTATTGCAGTTGATGGTCCTAAAACTTTCAAGCGTCCAATCTATGCTGGTAACGCGATTGCAACTGTAGAGTCTGGTGAATCAGTTGTTGTTGGTACAGTTCGTGGTACAGCGTTTGATGCAGTTGCTGCTGAAGGTGGATCTGCTGCGGTTGAAGCTGCAACTTCTACTGGTGATGCTGGTATTTCTAAGTTCGTATCTGAAGAAATCGTAAAATCAGAACGTCCAGAATTAACAGCAGCTCGCATTGTTGTATCTGGTGGACGTGGTGTAGGTTCTGGTGAGAACTACCATAAAGTACTTGATCCATTAGCTGATAAGCTTGGTGCAGCTCAAGGTGCATCTCGTGCAGCAGTAGATGCTGGTTTCGTTCCAAACGATATGCAAGTTGGTCAAACGGGTAAAATCGTTGCGCCAGACCTTTATATTGCTGTAGGTATCTCTGGTGCGATTCAGCACTTGGCAGGTATGAAAGATTCTAAGGTGATCGTTGCGATCAACAAAGATGAAGAAGCTCCAATTAATGCAGTAGCTGACTACTGGTTAGTAGGTGACTTAAATACAGTGGTTCCAGAATTAGTTTCTAAAATCTAATTCAGCATTGCTGTACTAATGCTCTGATCGAGTAATGATTCATTTCATTTTACTTGGTCAGGGCATTTTTATATTTAATCATCAAAAAAATCTCATAAAACAAAATTATAGATTATTCTCATCAAGGGATCAGAATTTACCGTTTTATATGTTTTTTGTAATTGTGATATGATTCGCCATCATTTTTAAGCTCATTCATACTTTCAATGTATTGATGAGGGAGTTTGTGTTTTGCTGGTCGACACCCGAATAACATTACCGCTTGTTCTAATCGCGGTCTCATGTTTAATTTTTCCATTATTTAATCAAGTCCATTTCAATGTGTTTGGTATGAAAGACGTGCGTCTGATTGAAAATTTACAGGCTCTTTTATTGTTGTCCTTTGCAGTTATTAGCTATTTTTACATAAAGCCTTTGCAGCTTAGAGAAGGTAAGAAAGAGTTTTGGCTTTGGGCTGTTTGCTGGTGGGTTTTATTGTTTGGTCGTAGTACCAGTTGGGGGCGAGATTATTTCCCTGATGTCCCAAAAATCTATTTTCGAGGTATCTCAATTGTATTGATTGGGTCTGTGGTTTTTCCACTATTGAACCAAAAATTACGCACAGAGATTGTGAACAAGTTCAAGACAGCTATTATCCCAGTTTGGGCCTTGGTTTTGGCTGTGATTGGGCTCGTTGTTTCTGATGCGATAGAGCATCATCGCTTTATAGGGATGCTCCTGCTCACAGAAAATAGTAATGAAAGCTTACTCGAAGAGCTGTATGAGTTTCCGTTGATTTTAAGCTTATTTGCAATTTCTTTTAGTTTAATGAAAGCGGACAAGCGCGAACTTCATCATTGAAGAATATTCATGTATTTATAAAGATCCTTACGAGGATCTTTTTTATGTACAAGTAGCAAAAAAGTGATTTTTATCATTCATTTTAGGGCAATACTGTTTAAGAATTTTGTGTTGAAAATTTAGTCATTTTTATGAATAAAATTAAACAGATCATCCATAAAATTTAGGGACAAAAATACGGATTTGTGCTATAATTTTCGGCTGAGTTTTAGAATTTAGCTCCATAGATTTTGGGCTAATTTTTTGCAAGATTGATTATATAAATCGAGCAGTTTCTTCAAGCTGTTTGTAATAAGGAGTATGCATGAGCGTATCGGAAATTCGACCGATTGCCATTGAGGATGAACTGAAGAGCTCATATCTCGACTATGCTATGAGTGTCATTGTCTCTCGTGCACTACCAGACGTTAGAGATGGTTTAAAGCCAGTTCATCGCCGTGTTCTTTATGCGATGCATGAGCTTGGAAATGATTATAACAAAGCTTACAAAAAATCAGCGCGTGTCGTTGGTGATGTAATCGGTAAATACCACCCTCATGGTGACTTTGCTGTATACGAAACAATCGTTCGTATGGCACAAGATTTCAGTTTACGTTATCAGTTGGTTGATGGTCAGGGTAACTTCGGCTCTGTTGATGGTGACAGTGCAGCAGCGATGCGTTATACCGAAGTGCGTATGCGTAAATTAACGCATGAACTGTTAGCTGATTTAGAAAAAGATACAGTAGAGTGGGAAGATAACTACGACGGTTCAGAGCGTATCCCACAAGTTATGCCAACTCGTGTACCAAATTTACTCATTAATGGTGTCACGGGTATTGCTGTCGGTATGGCAACCAATATGGCGCCGCATAATATGACTGAAGTGGTCAATGCGTGTTTAGCCTATGCCAATAATCCGAATATCAGCATTGAAGGATTGATGGAACATATTTCGGGTCCAGACTTTCCTACAGGCGGTATCATTTACGGTAAATCAGGTATTGTTGATGCTTACCGTACTGGTAAAGGTCGTTTATTTATTCGTGGTAAGTACCATTTAGAAGAAGACCAAAAAACAGGTCGTACGACGATTGTATTCACTGAAATTCCATATCAAGTGAACAAAGCAAAAACGATTGAACGTATTGCTGAACTTGTGAAAGAGAAGAAGCTCGAAGGTATTTCAGAGTTACGCGATGAATCTGATAAAGAAGGGATGCGTATTGCAATTGACTTAAAGCGTGGCGAAAACGCTGAAGTAATTGTTAATAATTTATTCCAAAATACTCAGCTTCAAAATTCATTCAGTATTAATATGGTTTGCTTGGATAATGGCCAGCCAAAGCTGATGAATTTAAAAGACATCATTGCTGCTTTCATTCGCCATCGTCAAGAAGTTGTAACACGTCGTACGATGTTCGAATTACGTAAAGCGCGTGAACGTGGTCATATCTTGGAAGGTTTAACGGTTGCTTTAGCAAATATTGATGCCATCATCGAAACCATTAAAACCTCTGCGAATCCGCAAGAAGCACGTGAACGTTTGCAAGCAGGGGAATGGTCTGCAGGTGGTGTAGTTGCTTTATTAGAAAAAGCAGGTTCAGTTTCTGTTCGCCCAGATGAGATTGAGGGTGAAGATCCTAATATACCGTTTGGATTATCTGGCAATATTTATCGTCTCTCGCCGACTCAAGTGGGTGCAATTTTAGAATTACGTTTGCATCGTTTAACTGGTTTAGAACAAGATAAGCTGCATGCAGAATATTCTGAAATTTTGGCACAAATTGCAGAGTTGACAGCAATTCTTAATGATTTTGAATTGTTGATGAACGTGATTCGTGAAGAGCTTGCACTTATTCTTCAGCAATATGGTGATGAGCGTCGTACTGCGATTGTAGAATCTCGTGTAGATTTCTCTCGTGAGGATTTAATTCCAGAAGAACAAGTTGTTTTAACCGTTTCTCAATCAGGCTATGCGAAAACACAGCCACTTTCTGATTATGCTGCGCAACGTCGTGGTGGGCGTGGTAAATCAGCAACGTCTATGAAAGAAGATGATTACATTCAACATTTGATTGTGACATCTAACCATGCAACAGTTTTATGCTTTACCAATGTCGGCAAAGTCTATCGCTTAAAAGTTTTTGAAGTGCCTCAAGCTTCTCGTGGTGCAAAAGGTCGTCCTATGGTGAACTTATTGCCATTAGATGAAAATGAGACAATTACTGCTATTCTGCCAGTGATTGATGCACCGAAGAAATTTAAAGAACGTCTAGCCGATTTCCGTCAGTTTGTTAAATCTCATCAAGCTCAATTACAGCAAAACGAAATCATTGCTGCACACTATGATGCATTAGAAAGATCATTTGCTGATCTAGCAGATGGTGACGATCTATCGGACGAATTGCGTACACATCTGAAAGAGTTAGGAGTTGAATTATCAACTACAGATCTTAATGATGAAGTAGTAGTTGAATTTGCTGAGCTTGCAGAAAACTTACGTAAAAACTTCTATGTCTTTATGGCAACTGAATACGGTACGATCAAGCGAGTTGAACTTGAGCAGTTCTCTAATGTACGTTCAAATGGTTTACGTGCAATCGAGTTAGCTGGAGATGACCGTTTAATTGGTGTTGCGATTACTGACGGTGAACAACAAATTATGTTGTTCTCGAATGAAGGTAAAGCGATTCGATTTGCAGAAACTGATGTACGTGCAATGGGTCGTTCTGCTAAAGGTGTACGCGGTATGCGCGTAACGATTGGTGCAGCAGCTCAAGCCGATGAAAATGATGACACTGATGTAGATTCTGATGATGAAGATGGTTCAGATTCAGCGCTTATCAGCCGTATCGTATCATTGGTTGTTGTTCCTGAAACAGGTGAAGTACTGTGTGCTTCTGAAAACGGTTATGGTAAACGTACCCCTGTAGATGATTTCCCAACCAAGAAACGTGGTGGTAAAGGCGTAATTGCAATTAAGACTTCTGAGCGTAATGGTCAGTTAGTTGGTGCGGTTGCGATTGATGAGACTAAAGAACTGATGTTGATTTCAGATGGTGGTACTTTGGTACGTACACGTGCATCTGAAGTAGCACAAACAGGTCGTAATGCACAGGGTGTTCGTCTGATTCGTTTAGGCAATGAAGAATTACTTGTTGGTGTTGTTTCAATTGAAGCTGTAGAAGAAGATGAGTTTGTTGAAGAACTTGATGCTGAAATAGTGAATGTTGAAAATGTAGAAACTGATGTGGTTGATGCTTCAGAACAAATGAACAATACCCCAGAAGAATAAATCCTTTGAAATATGAAAAAGGGCGCTTAGGCGTCCTTTTTTATCGACCAAGATTGATTAAGGAATAATAGGATGCAAAAGAGAATTTGGTTATTAACAACAGTGTTGGCATTGGCTGCTTGTGATCGGAATATCAGAGATTCCTGATCCAAGTCCAGCACAAACCAAAGCTGCGGAAGTTGCATACGATGACTTACGAGATGGTAAATTTGAGGATTTTCTTGCTCATTTAGAACCTGAGTTACAGGCACATTTTAAAGAAAATGAGAAAATTATGAAAAAATTCTCTCATCAAATTCCAAAAGGTCAGTACAAGTCCAAAACTCTATTGATTAAGAAAATCGAAGAAAGTACAGCAGCACCGAGCCAATACAAAGTCAGTTATGAAATTGCTTATCCTAAAAATTTAGTGCAATACGATGTGAGCTTCGATCAACCGAATGGCAGCACAAAAATTCGTAATTTTAATATTCAAGTCTTTGGTGGTTCGCAATAATTTATGGGCTGTGATACTTGCTGATTAAACGATGATAAGCAAAGCCTAAACAGATCAAACCAAAGACGGTCAAATAAGCCAGTTTAGGTAAAATGAGTGCGATAGACACGCCCATTTGATTGAGTTGAATAAACATTTGCACGATTTGCGTCGATGGAAGTGCTTGCCCAAGGATTTGCATCCACTCGGGCATAGCACTATGTGGCCAAGCTACGCCTGAAAGCATAAATAAAGGGATAGAAGTGAAAACGATGATATGACCTGCACGCTCAGGCAGATCTAAAAAACTTGCGAAAAGTAATGTCATCGAAATTATACAAAATACCGCAATAGGCACAGCAATGAGCATTCCAATAAAATTGCCACCACGTGGGTAGTCAAACCACCAGAAAGTAAAACCAAATAAATAAAAACAACCAAGACAGCCAATGGTTAAAATTGCAAGTCCAATTCCAAGCAGATTCATACGATTGAATGGTCGATGTTGTTCACGATAGATCGCAATCAACATACTTAAACCGAGCAAAATTGTTTGGTGAATAATGAGTGGAGCAACAGCTGGAAATACGTAACTTCCATAACCAGAAAGTGTATTAAACAAAGGAATTTGATGAATTGAAATCGCAGGTGAGAACTGAGAAATATTACTAAAGCGTTCAGCGTATTCACTTAAGGTATTTTCAACAGAACTGACCAGCCCTAAACTAATTTGTTTGGTTACTAAAAAATTTGCAGCGCTTAAATACAGCCCAATCCCACCATTTTCACCATGATGTACTGATTGCGAAAGATTGGCAGGCAGTAGTAATATTCCATCTGCTTTTTGTTCTTCAATCCATGATTTCGCTTCAATAAAATTGCTTGTGACTGCTTTAATATCGACATTTGGGCTTTGACCAACCTGATTGATAATCGTGGTCGTTAGCGCACTTTGTTCTTCATCGACAATAATGATGGGAAGTGCTTCAGCTTGTTGTGCCTGATAGGCAGTGGGGTAAAAGAAACTGTAAAACACAACTGAAAGAATCAGCGTGGTGAAAATACTCGTATTCGAAAAAATATCTTTAAATGTTTGTAAATAGACTGCCCAAAGTGATCTCATTGTTGCATACCTTTGGTTATTTTCTTTAAAAATAGATAAGCAAGGGCAAGGGAGAAAGCTACATAGATCAATAAAATGATGATGGGTTGAATTGAAATGGACAGTGGACTACCGATCACCCATTGTTCAGTTTGTAGCTTTGCATAGGGGGTGAACGGAATAATATTTGCCCAAAATTGAGTAAAGAGAGGAGCGTTATTTAAAGGTAATGTCACGCCTGCAAAACTTAATGATGAGCCACCATAGACTGCCAAAAAACCAAATGACTTAGATAAATCTTGTGTAGCAAGGACAACTGCTGAACTTAAAAATGCGTATGCACTATAAAATAAAATTTGACCGAGTAGTATCAACCATAGAGAACCTGCAATAAACCAGCCTCGAACTTCAATTAACCAAAACATCCATAGCCATGTCCAAAGGCAGAATATACAGATATACACAAGATTTTTGGAAAGTAATGCTGACCATAAACCTGAAGACTGTAGCCAACTTTTTAATGTATGCCGTTTAATTTCTTGTCCAACGGCAAAGGCGATACAGCAACACAGTAAAAGATGCAAAATTGCGGGAACCATATAAGGTTCTAAGTAGAACTCATAATTGAGTTGTGGATTGTATAAGGGCGATATTTTGACATGTGGCGTGGGGGCATCGACATAGGGTAAGGCAGTACCGAGATATTGTTGACCACTAAATTCTGCTAAAGCACTTAAGGTACTGACCAGCATCGCAGATGAAATCGTATTACCAATACTAAAATAACTTTGATTAAACGCGATACTAATTTCTGCATCCTGTGCAGCAACCAAATGTTGCTCTGCACCATTTGGAATATGGATATATCCCCAAATTTTGTTTTGGTTCAGAAGTTTTTCAACTTCTACACTCTGCTCAGATACGGTGTAAATCTCAAGACTATGATTGAGGGAGACCCGCTCATATATGGCATGGCTGAGTCGACTTTGGTCTTGGTCAATAATTGCTATAGGTAGATGGCTCGGCTTGCCTTGGCTAAACATGCTGCCAAGCAGAACTAGAACGCAAAGTGGTGCTACTAAGACTAGAGCTAAGTCCCATTTTTCATGGATAAGATAGCGGAGTTCGCGTAAAACTCCTGACCAAAACGGCAGCATTATTTTGGCTCTTCAAGTTTAAACAAAACACTCATCCCAGCTTTTAGCTCGGGCATTGCAGTTTGTGGTACTAAATGCACTTTAAAACTTCGCACATCATAACCACCTGTTTGACGGGTAGTTTTAATGGTGGCAAATTCACCTTCGGCACTAATATTTTTTACTTTAAATTTTGCATTTTGATTTAATGCAGGAATAAATCCTTCAAGGGTCGCATTTTGTTTTAAGGCACTGTATTGGTCTTCACGAATATTAAGACTCACCCAACGCTCAGCAGAAATCAAGCTGACCACAGGTACAGCCATTGCCACGAGTTCGGACAAATTTCCGTAAGTTTTAGATACTGTACCGTCGATCGGAGCAAGTAACGCTGTTTCAGCTTCAAGTGCATTAGCTTCATTTAGAGCAGCTTGTGCAATTTGTACTTGAGCATCTGCGGAGCTTTTTTGCTGAGGTGTGCTACCACGTTCTGCACGTGTATATTGCTGGTATGCAGCTTCAGTCATTTGGGCTGAGGATTGTGCTGCAGCAGCTAATTCATCACGTCGTTGACGAGAAATAACACCCTCTTTAAACAAATTTGCCGCACGTTGATAGGACACTTGAGCAAGGTCTTGCTGTGCTTTTAAAGCTTGCCAGTTGGCATAGAGGCTCGCAATATTTTCATCTTGAGATCCACGTTCAGCAGTCGATTGTAAGGCTAGAGCTGATTGTAAGGCAGCCAAAGCTTGCTGCTTTTTGGCTTCAACTTCAGGGCTTTTTAAGCGAACAAGCGTTTGACCTTTTTTAACAGTGTCACCCTCATGTACAAGTATTTCTTCAATACGGCTGGGTACTTTGGTTGCAACTTGAACAGTTTGTGCGTCAACACGTCCTTGTAGCTCAATCATTTGAGGTTGATAACTTTTCCATAGTCCAAAGCCTATAATGCCTAAAAAGATCGGAATTAAAGCCAAAAGTAGATATTTTTTCTTTGATTTTTCTTCTGCTTGGATGTCTTGATTTGCAATGTTGTTGTCTTTTATTGAATGGGTAGATTCATTAGAAACATCGTGATCGAGTGAATCATCTGGCTTTTGATTATCAGTCATGGGATGCTCCATTAACGAATATAGTGTGTATTGGTATGTTGCATAAAGCTTTGAAACTCAGCAATTGAACCATGACTTTGTAAAAGTGTTGCGAGTGACATCACATATTTATAGGCATTTAAAGCCATTTCTGCTTTTAAACCACTCAGCATATTTTGGGCATCAATGACTTGCATGGCTGTGCCAACATCTTCTTTAAAAGACAGGGTTTGTATCCTTAAATTTTCTTGAGCCGCTTTTAGATTTTGCTGTAATAGCACATCACTTTGTTGTGCACTGATAGCTTCGCTATACGATTTATAAATAACATTTTCAATTTCTTGCTGAGTACGTGCTGTCATCAGCTCTGTGGCATAACGCTTTAATTCTGCTGCTTGAATATTTTTATTTTTATCAATGCCTGAAAATAGGTTGTAACGCGCTGCGACACCGATAATCCAGTTTTCATTGTGATCCAGACTATATTCACCAAAGGCAAACACATTGGGTTTCTTAGTTGCTTGTTGCGCTTTGACATTGGCTTTGGCGAGTTCAGTGTCCATTTGCATTTTTTGTATCAAAGTCGAGTTTTGTTTAAAACTGTTCAGTAGGGCATTAACACTTTGTGGTTCTGAATGATTTACAAATAATGGTGTGCTTAAATCGGTAATGCTGCTTTGTTGTAGTAAATTATTGAGTTGAAACAGTGCCGTATTCAGATTGGCTTGGCTACTTTGATGACTACGCTCAGCATTATTTTTTGCAACTTCAAATTGCATACGCTGACCTTTGCTAATAAAGCCTTGCTGTTCAAGTTTAAGTGAGTTTTTATAATGTCGTTGCATGGCATCGAGATTAAAACCTGTTGAAGCTTGAAGTTGTTTTTGTAGCTGTACATTGAAATAAGCTTGGATTAGCTCAAAGCGCTGTGTATCTTGTTGTTGTTTATTGCTGAGTTCACTACGACCAGCTTGTATGGTTGCAATTTCTTTTGCACTCGTCGTTAAACCACCCGTATAGAGTGGCATCATTACGGATATAGTCGGGCGTATGACTTGATCTTCAAGTATCACGTTAGAGGTATCGGGGATTAAACCAATACCACTATGAATTGTGTTGTTAATTCCGTTTTGTAAAGGCTCAGTGATGCCTGATGGTAAGCCATTATGGCTTTCCCATTGATTAATTTGCCCTGTAATACCTTGGGAAAGACCATTTTCTAAATTGTTTTTAAATTGCTTGAGTGGAATATCCACTTCACTATGAAAGGCGTAGGCGCGGACATTGAGGTCGACACGGGGGAGTCCGATATTTTTGACTGCTTCTGCTTCAAGTTTAGCTGCATGTTCTAGTTGGTTAAATGCTTGTGAACTATAAGAGCTTTGTAATAGTTGACGTTCAGCATCTTGAAAACTGATACTTTGTGCATGGCTCTGAATGATATTTAGCATCATAGCTGTCAGTATGCTTAACCCAAAAAGGAGGCGAGGTTTATTGTTTTTAAGATTCATGAAGTCAACAAAACTTTATTATCAGTCAATCTAGGAAGGATTATAAATCAAGGCGTTGCTCTGAGGGTGAAAAGCAAAGTTGTAATATTGTTTCGAAGATGAATGAAGAATAAAAATAAGGACGCTTGAGCGTTCTTATTTATTCTTAATACCTTTCCTTTTCATAAATCTATTATGGGCAACCTTTTCTCTATACTCTTTTAGTAATCTAGGATTATTTGAAATCAGTTCATCCATATTTTTCTTGTTACCACGATATTCTGGATTTTGCTCCCTCATTTTTTTGAGATTGACACGTTTTTCACCAGACTTTAAAGAATATATGAAACTCGCTGATGCACCATTCTTTAAAACTTGTTCAGTAAATTGAGGTGTAGCAATATTTGTAAAAAAATAATTACTTTTATAGCTGATCATCGATTCAAGTATGTCTTGAGGGATAAGTAATACAGGTCCTAATACATCATTTGGACCCCAAGGTACATGTGGTAAGCTAAATTTTGCTTGTTTCCACTTCAATTCATCAGTACAGAAAAAATGGATAAAATCTTTAGTTTCACTTGTAGGTATACCTAATTTATTACATTGTTCTAAGGTGAATTTAGCGAAGTGTTTTATGCATATATTTGTCGTGATGTCAGAAATGGTATCTGGACCAATACCATGTGCTACTAAAATCAATTCTTCTAAGTCCGATAAAAGACCTGTCTGTGCGGCTTTGGAAGACTTAAGGCATGTTATAATATGTTCAACCTTAATATCTTTTGATCCTTTACCATTCACTCCATTTTTAGTTACGCCAATACCTGTAAATTTGGGTTCAGGAAAATGATTACAAAGTTCTCTAGCTTTTAAATCATCTTGGTCTTTTAAGGCTTCCATTAAACACTTCATAAAACTTTTTTGTGTTTCAAGTGCAGATTTACAGTGAATATTATCTGTACGTGTTAGATAGTAACTATCAATATAAAGTTTAGTATCAGTTTTTAGATTAGGATTGAAGAAATCTAGCTTCTCGCTGCTAGGGCTAATTTTAAAGTGATCTAAGAATGTTGTCATTTGTTAATTATCCTAAAGATATTGTTTAAAAATATCATTGAATAAAAAAGTAAAGTGATCGTTCATCCTTGATGCGACACAAAATGTCGTTTAGGTTTTGTTTCTAGAATTAAATTTATCCTCATCATCTACATTGATTTTTTGACTGTAATTACAGTTTGAGATTGAAATAATTTTGTGCAAGACTGCGCCATATATGGTTAAATGCCACCATTTTATTGTGTCTCACATAGATAAGGAAAACTCATGCGCGCGTACAACTTCTGTGCTGGTCCTGCTGCATTACCTACTGCCGTTTTAGAAAAAGCCCAAGCTGAAATGCTAGATTGGCAAGGCAAAGGTCTTTCGATCATGGAAATGAGCCACCGTAGTTCGGACTACGTTGCTGTAGCTGCGAAAGCAGAAGCAGATCTACGCAAGCTGATGAACATTCCTGAAAACTACAAAGTGTTGTTCTTACAGGGTGGTGCATCACTTCAGTTCTCTGCAATTCCATTAAACCTTTTGGGTAAAAACAGCAAAGCTGATTATATCCACACAGGTATTTGGTCAGAGAAAGCTTTAAAAGAAGCGCAGCGCTATGGTGATATCAATGTCATCGAAGCGGGCATTAAAGATGCTGATGGTAAATTGGCAATTTCTGAAGAACGCACTTGGAATTTATCTGAAGATGCGGCTTATGTACACTATGCAGACAACGAAACCATTGGTGGTATTCAGTTTAAAAATATCCCAACAACAGATAAACCATTAGTTGCAGATTTATCTTCAAGTATTTTGTCTGCTCCAATTGATGTGACTAAATTTGGTCTGATTTATGCTGGTGCGCAAAAAAATATCGGTCCAGCAGGCTTAACGCTTGTGATCGTACGTGATGATTTACTCGATCAAGCGAAAGCTGAGATTCCAAGTATTTTGAAATATAGTTCACAAGCAAAAAATGACTCAATGGTAAATACGCCATCAACATATGCTTGGTACTTATCAGGTCTTGTATTTGAATGGTTGCTTGAACAAGGTGGTGTAGAAGCAATTGCGAAAGTAAACCAAGCGAAAGCTGAATTACTATATGGTTATATTGACTCTAGCGATTTCTATGCAAACCCGATTGCTAAAGAATACCGTTCAATCATGAACGTGCCTTTCACTTTGGCGAAACCTGAACTTGAAAAACAGTTCTTGAAAGAAGCTGAAGAAAATCATTTGTTGAACCTTGCAGGTCACCGTTCAGTAGGTGGTATGCGCGCAAGTATTTATAATGCTGTGCCACTAGAAGGTGTTCAAGCACTAGTTAACTTTATGGACGACTTTGCAAAACGCAATGCTTAAAATTAGATCGTAAAAAAAAGCCTGTCATATGACTAATGCCAGTCAGTTAAGAGATTGACTGGCTTTTTCTTGGGTATTTTTGAGGTTTTCCTTTTACAACCCTTGGATAACTCCTCACTCTTCTCTCAGGTATAACATACCGATTAGATTTCTCCATTAA